>JAGQQQ010000774.1 GCA_020426125.1 Planctomycetaceae bacterium | reverse complement strand
CCCAAATGGCGCGAAAGCGACCCATTCCCCCTAGTCTCCAGATTCGCGTCTGTTGGATCATTCGACATCGATTCCACGACCCGTCTTCACGAAAAAGTTTCGCCTCGATTGGTGCGAAGAACCGATTCTCTAGTCGTGCTCGTGAAAAAGGCAGGGATGCCGTATTGCCAACGCCAAGGAGGAATTCGGTTTCGTCCAATTCTCTTTTCCGGCCAAACGGTGCCCCAACGTCACACACGGCGCAATGATTTCAACATCCTCTGCCTTGATTCCCGTTCCTCCCCTCCAAAATCGGCCTCCGTTCATGCCCCGATCGTATCCGCGGCCCACCCTGATACGTTATCTGGTGCTGTTGGCAGCATGCCTGGCAGCTATCGTTCCCTCGCAGGTTTTCGCCGCATCTTCTTCACCAGAAAATGATGCGGAATTGCTCGAGCTGGTCGACGATGCGATCGCAAAGACCTCGTTTCGACATCTCGACTTCCAGGTGCATACTCCCTGGCAGATTCTCCACGGTCTGTTAGCGCTTCGCGAAAACTATGTGATCAAAAACGGTGATCAGATGGTCAACGTGCTGGAGCACATCTCGAATGGAGCCCGTTATAAGGGCAACCTGTGGTTTGAAGCCACTCAGCACGGTGCCAAAGCCCATCCTTACAACGGCACTCCGTTCGATTTTGAAGGGCACGTCAATCAAACTTTGGCCATCGTCGCGATGTGCAATCCTTCGCTTGATCATAAATTCCTGGTCGAGGGTGGGAAGACCGTCACCATGAAGGACATGATCAAACATGCCCAGATGTCGGTGAACACCCGGGAAGAGACCACCTGGACGCTCTGGTTTCTCACACACTACCTCGATCAAGACACCCAATGGGTCAATTCCCAGGGACAACGCTGGAGCATGGAATCGCTGGTCCGAATTCAAACCGCCGCGAGTCCGATCGGCGCCCCCTGCGGAGGAACGCACAGCCTGTTCGCATTGGCCTATGCCCGAAATTCCTACCTTCAGAAGCATGGGGAATTGCGAGGCGTCTGGCTGGAAGCTGATCAGAAATTGCAGAGATACATCGCCGCCGCTCAGGCCATGCAAAACCGCGACGGTTCCTTCGCAACAGAATTCTTCAAGGCTCGGGGATTCAGCACGGATTTCAACGAACGGATTAAGTCATCGGGACATATGCTGGAATGGCTCATGATGGCCCTGCCGCGAAAGCGGCTGGATGAAGCCTGGGTCGTCCGCGGCGTGGAGCGACTTGCCCGCGACCTGATCGAAAATGCGTCAGCGCCGGCGGAATGTGGTCCACTCTACCACTCGCTCCACGCGCTAACGCTGTATCGCCAGCGCATGGCTCCTGATTTGACACCCACTGCTCCTGCGGAGTTGGCGACCGCCCCCAACGCGAAGCCCTTGGATGCGGGTTCCGTTGTCTCCGTTGAACCCGATAAATCGGCGGATCCCAACGCGGAAACACTCCCTCAAATCACGGCTCAACCTCCGTCGAAACCGGTCCTTGTGCCGCAGGAGACTGCCCAGGCACAGTCCCCGGCTCGAACCGAATCAGTTGCTGAAGTTTCGCCCAAGTCGACCGTGACTTTGGAAACTCCCGGGATGAAGCCGGAGTTGCCCTTGCCGCCAGTCGAGCCAGTTCGGACCGCCGAAGTTCCAGAGACGCCATCGGAGGTCCCCTCTCCGAATCCAAAACTCGTCGCGATTCCGCAAGAGACCCCGATGCGAACGGAAGTTCCCTTGGAGT
>JAGQQQ010000773.1 GCA_020426125.1 Planctomycetaceae bacterium | reverse complement strand
GTGTCGACACAAACAGTGTTTGTGTTGTATCAGACTCTTTTTCCGTTCGGAAAGGAGTCCAGCGATGGGAACGTCACAGTCAGTTTGGTTTGACGAGCAGACAGAACAGCGGATGAGGAATGTCTTTCAGACGCTTTCCGAGAAGGACCGCCGCCGGTTCGCTGCTGTGCAGGCGGTGCAACTGGGCCGGGGAGGAATTACCTACATCGCCCAAGTCCTGGGGTGTTCGATTCGGACGGTCAGTCGAGGGATCCGGGAACTCGATCACCTCTCCGAAGAAGACACGCCCGGTCGCATTCGCAGACCTGGAGCCGGGCGACCCAAAAATTGCTCCCGAGTCACAGGTCGAGCAGAATCTGGAGTCACACCTGGAGACCAGAATCGCTGGTGATCCGGACGAGGAAGAGGTCGTCTTCACCGATCTCACACCCACTCAACTCGAAGAGCAAATGACCGCGTGCGGGACGCCGGTCTCTGATGATGCGATTCGCATCTGGATGAAACACCGTGGCATCCGTCTCCGCAAGATCCAGAAATCGAAAGCCGGTGGCAGTTCGCCAGATCGTGACGCTCAATTCCAGAACATCGCCCTGTTGATCGAGGAATACACCTCAGCGGGGAACCCGGTCTTTTCCGTGGACACCGAAGCCAAAGAGTTTCTCGGCCAACTGTTTCGCAAAGGCCGCAGCTGGTGTTCCAAAGCCTCCCAGGCCTTTGACCATGACTTTCCGACTTGGGCCGAAGGCGTGCTGATTCCCCATGGCATCTATGACCCCGTCCGCAACCGCGGCCACATCAATCTTGGATTGTCCCATGACACCAGCGGACCCAGAGGGTACCCCTGCCTGCGACAGCCTCCGGTGGTACTGGAACCGGATCGGACGGCAGTGCTATCCCGACCCCGAATCAATCCTGTTGCTGTACGACTGCGGAGGCAGCAACTCCGCGACGAAATTCATCGTCAAGCACGACCTGCAACGGCTGGCGACTTCCATTGGCATTCCACTCCGAGTCGCCCACTATCCCAGTTACTGTTCGAAATACAACCTGATCGAACGCCGGTTCTTCCCCCACGTCAGCCGCGTCTGTACGGGAAAGTTGTTTGACAGTTTGGATCGGTCGGTCGAGTTAATGCGAACGGCCACTACCCGAACAGGCCTGAAGACCACCGTCAACGTCATCCGCAAAACCTACGAAACCGGACGGACAGCAACCAAAGCCATCAAGCAGTTCCTGGCCGAAACCGTCCAATACGAGGAACTGCTGCCAAAATGGAACTACACGCTCGTTCCTCAAACCGGACAATAATTGATAGGGCGGTCCTTAGCAGGTCGCACAGCTCCAGCAATTGGAAAACGATCTCATCGAACGAATGCGGGAAGTGGCATAGCTGTGAAACTTTAGCGGCGCCAATGATCGCGGCGAACGGTGACTTGGCCGTTCGCCGCTCCATTGCATTTTTTCTCGACCAAACGAATTCAACATGGGAAATGAAATGTCTGCCTTACGTCATCCTTACTGTGACGATCTGAATGGTGAAGATCGTCGCTTCGAAGTGGTCCGTATTTTCGCAGTGGCTGTCGTGCGCTGCCTCAATTTGAATCAGAGATGCTCCGCTCAAGTCCGGTCGAAAAACTGTTCGACGTCGCGCGAAATGCGTCACATGCCACAAAGCTCGGTTCCAGTGCGGGTCGGCAGCCTTAAAACGCAAGCATGACGAACAGGGCGGCTCAGTGATCGTTTCGGGGTAGTGACGAATCCTGTGCTGGCGAATCTGTCGTCAAACCCTTGCGAACGGCCATTTCGTCATGCCATCGCATGAGTTCGATCTCTTCGTCGGTCGCGGGACGCACGGTCCGAATCTGGATGGGCGACTCGCGCCCGTTTCGTTCGCGAACGTCGGCGTAAAGATCACACAAAGCGGCAGATCCCTTCGCGCGGGCATCAAGTTCATTCGTTGCCTCCACCAGGACGTAGCGGGCGAGCGTGGCAACGTAATATGTGGTCATGATGTTTCCTTCTTGTTTCGAAATGGGCATGACACATGAGCCACATTTTGCCGAAAAGATCAAGCCGCATTTCCTCATCCACGAAGAGATCTCCCTGGCCTGCACGCTTACTCCGGTTCCGTGACTTTTCCGCCAGCAGCCTCGATTCGTTTCAGGACGGAATCTCTGTGGGCAAGTCCTTCGTTGCGATCTTCGTCAGTGAGATTCCGGACTTCAAACGCCAATTCCGTCAGATCTCGCATCAGATCGTAAGAGTCAAACGGCTCTGGATCGCCGAAAGTTGCCGTGCAGTCAATCCGCTGCCTGCGAATCCAGTCTACGATTTTCTCTCGGTCCGCCAACGAGATGTTCGGTACCGCAACTTCGCGATAGACAACCCCGTAAACGGTCGCCTTTCCACCTTGTCCACCCCACAAGCACTGCAGGGATTCCTCCTCTTTGATGTAACGGAACAGTCCCTCGCTGAACTCGCGCCGACGGACCGGAGTGTTGACGTCGGGAACGAATCGGATCAGGAATTGAATCGCGAGTTGTGTCATTGGCCTGCCTGTGTGCATTGAATGCGAGACTTGTTGCCGATCAACGTCGATAGGCCATTTCCCACAACATGCCCAACATATAGTGGATTGTGGCTTCGTGATCTGGGAACTCCTTTAGTAGTGAAACTCTTGCCTTCTCGACGCCTGATTGGAATTGCTCCTCCGTCAAATGAAAGAAGCTCGGTTTTCCGAATCGGGCGGCGGTTTCCTCACGCAGTGCTTCGGTTCGCAGGAGGATTTCGACAGCCTTGTCGAGCAAATGTTTGGCTGCATCTTTTGACAGGTGGCCCATCCCCTTGCGGCGACGCAGGGCGTGGAGAGCCTTTGTCTCACTGCCGTAGTTCTTGTATCGCAACCAGCAGTAAGCGGTCTCAGCGACTTTGGTTTCGGCTTCAGGACTCCTGGTCATCTCTACTCCACGCCTCGACGACGGCATGTTATTTCCGGGCAAAT
>JAGQQQ010000772.1 GCA_020426125.1 Planctomycetaceae bacterium | reverse complement strand
TTCTCCGTTGTTCTCTCCGGACGCGCCGAACTGTTGGCGAAGACACAGCGGCTCGGGGCTCTCGATCAACGGGCCGTCATCCGCGCCGCACTCGCCCCACTCGCCTGCGAGGAAGTATTGCCTTACTTGCAACACCGTCTGAAGGCCGCCGGGCGACCAGGTGACGTCTTCGCGTCGGACTCGGCACAGCGAATCTGGGAGATTACCCAGGGAATTCCTCGTCGCGTCAACCAACTCGGCGATCTGGCGTTGCTCGTCGGTTATGCCGATAACCTTGCCCAACTCGGACCACTTGAGATTGAAGCTGCGGCGGAGGAGTTGATATCGATCGCGGCCTGATATTGGTCGTCCGATACGTCTCGAAAGATCGAGGTCTTGAGTCAAGGCTCAGGGGAAGACGAAAGTCGCTCCACGTCGTCTCTGGCGTGCTGTCAGACCGGCGTTCATCCGGGAATTCCCGTTGAATCAGTGAGTGATTTCTCTCTCGTGTGAGTGATGTGGCCGCCTCCTCCCAGTCAGGTTCCCTTTCTCCCAGATTGTCGGTTCCAAACCACCGGCCCGTTGTGTTGTTCCGATCGGAATTTCTAGTTTCCAGCAAATTCCATCCAGTTTCGGTTTTGGAGTTCGTATAATGGTCGGTGTGTGCGGGGAATGGAAATGGGGGATAAGATGGTCGTTTGGATCACGAACTTGCGATGGACGGGAATTGCCCTGATTCTTCTGGGGAGTTCGTCTTTGGCCGATGAACCAGGCCGAACTTATCCCCATGTCATTGGCCCCGCTGGCAAGCCGTATGGCCCCACGCAATCGCATTATCAGTACCAAAAACGATACGGTCGCCCCTGGAACGGGACGACGACCGGCAATCAAGGGTATCCGATCCAACACCGAACGTACTCATCCGGCTCTGGGTATCGCCCGGGAATCGACCACGATCATTCGCACAGTCTTCATTCGCACAGTGATTACTCTCGCGGCGGTATCCGGTCCCCTGGGCACAATGTCCGATTCTATGGCCCTGCCGCTCCTCCCTTCGGATTCGGAAACTTCGGCTACGGCGTCCGCTCCTTCAATGGATTTGGCCTCTCCACCTACGGCAACTTCGGCACGACCTATGGAGCCTTCAGCACGCTTCCCTATGCCTCAATCGGTCCCGGCTACGCTTACAACTACAATCCGATTGTGACGCCGGGATTTTACGATCCCTACTCGATTCCGGGTGGGTACATCTATCAGGCCCCCTCGACCTTTGTCGCTCCGCCGGTGCAATGGGGTGTCGGTCCGCAACTGGGGCTCCTCAACCCGTTCATGCCCTATCCAACGTCTCCGCTTCCCAGCGGCGTGAATTCTCCCGTTCTTGAACAAGACCTCCCCCGTGAATGGGATCTCCCCAACGGCGCAATCAATCCCCGGGAAGATCCGTCGCTGACTCCCCCATCCACTCCCGAGGCCCGTTTGAAGAGCATTCAACTTCAGGCAAAGGGGGATGAAGCTCTGCAAAAGATGCAGTATCCAGCCGCTTCACGTAATTACCGTGAAGCGATGTTGGTCGCTCCCGACCGTGTCGACCCGGTTTTTCGCTATGGATTCGTACTCATGGCTCAGGCCCGCTATGCGGATGCCGTGGCCCAATTTAAGCGGGCGTCTGCGATTGATTCGACGTGGCCGCAATTCGCTCCGAGCTTTTCTCAGATGCTCGGAGAACGGAACCAATTCGAGAAGATTCAGATTCAACAGCGCGTCGCGGAGTGGACGGAAGAAAACGTGCGGGACCCTGACCGTATCTACCTGCTGGCGTTGATGCTGCATCTCGATGGGGACGACCGCGCCCAGGGACTCGTCGACACGGCGATGTTGATCGCAGGGAACCAGCCGCACCTGACCGGTCTGAAAAAGGAACGAGACCCGTTGGCCCCCGTGAATGATGCTCCGCCGAATATCGCTCCCGCAAACGGCAATGGTCTGGATCCCGCGCAGGTTCCTGAACTCCCACCACTTCCGAATTGATCAGTGTGGACTGATTCACAGGCGTCATCGCAAACGGTTGATGGCAGTCTCGGGGAGCCGCCATTACGATAGTCGTCTTTGTGCCCTCAGCCCCCGATGATTGATGCCGACTCCTCGCGTCTGTGTTCTTCGTGCCCCCGGAACCAACTGTGACCGGGAAACGGCCTTCGCCTTCGAGAAAGCCGGCGGTGCGGCGGAACGGCTCCACCTGTTCCGCCTGATGGAAAACCCGGATTCACTCAGGGATTTCGAGATCCTTTGCCTCCCCGGGGGGTTCAGCTATGGCGATGACATCGGGGCCGGAGTCGTCTTCGCCAGCCAGTTCCGAACGCGACTTGCGGCAGCTATCGCGGAGTTTCTTCAAAGAGACACGCTGGTCCTGGGCATCTGCAACGGATTCCAAGTTTTGCTGAAAGCCGGCCTGCTTCCCGGCGGGGCGGATTCCTTCCGTGTTGCATCTGACGCTGAACCCGATGCGACGCTGACCTGGAACTCCAGTGGACGTTACACCGACCAATGGGTCACGCTTCGCAACTGTTCGTCATCCAACGTCTTTCTTAAAGACGTCAACCTGTTGGAATGTCCAATCGCCCACGCGGAGGGACGAATCGTCGTCCGCGACGAATCGGTATTGTCGGAATGGGAAAAACAGGGACAAATTGCCCTTCGCTACACAACGGCCAGCGGGGAACTCAGTCCAAAGAAACTGATTCCTCCTCCGGCCAATCCAAACGGATCCATTTGGAACATCGCCGGCCTGGGTGATCCGACCGGTCGCGTCCTCGGGCTGATGCCCCATCCCGAGCGCTACCTTTTCGCGACGCAACATCCGCAATGGACCCGCAAACAACTCAGCGGCGACGGAGCCGGCCTGAAGATCTTTGAGAATGCCATCGGATATTTCGAGTGAGAGCCGCAGATCCGAGAGGATGAGGTCTCTCAGTCTCCACCCCCTCAGTCACCATGCAATTGTCGCAGCCGGCTGGACGTTCTGAGCATCCACTGAATCCGTTCGAACTCGTCCAGCCAATCCTGAACAACAGCCGCCGTCATATCGTTCTCCACAGGCAATCCAGTCGGACAGGCATCCCCGCCCAGAGATCGGATGATGCTGCGATATTTGGAAAGCGTGCGGTCGCCATATCGACCGCAGAGATAGCCGTCTTCGCTGAGAAACGCGACCGCCGGGACTCGTGCTCCTCCGCAGGTCGTCAACTCCGCCGCGAGATCGGGATTGTCATCGCGATCGGCGTAGCGAACCTGAATCCGGTTGTTGATTTCGGCGAAGCGCTCGAAGATGGGACACTGATTGACGCAGTCACCACACCAGGTTCCCGCGAGTACCAGGACTTTCATGTCCCGGGAAAAGGATTGCAGCAAGGCCTGCTGCTGGGCAGTCAACGTCACCGAATCATGGAAGCCCTGCCACCGGGAACGCTGATCGGGTGAGCCGTATCGCTCGAGGAACTCGGCATAGGGAAAGGCCCGCTGAAAGCGGCCAGAGTAGTCAAACATCGAGGTCTTCCTTAGTGAATCATTGAAAAAGTCAACGAGCGTCGGACAGGATGCCTTTGGAGCCCGATGCAAGAATCTATCTGTTTGCGATCATCGTCGCGTGTCTTTGCACCTTGTCAAGCGCCTGGACGAACTGGTTAGTGCCGTTCGGCCCTTCGAGCAAAAGGGGATGGTGCAGCACCACCAGACTTTCGTCCGCCCGATCCGCGGTTTCGAGAGTCCCCGTGACTCGGAATCGACGGCGGGCATGAATCTTGTGCAATGCACGAAATCCTGGATCGACGGGGATCCCCTCGGCACGCATCGCCTCGCAAAATCGTTCCCGAGAGAGATGACCGCAATTGGCCGATGAATACCAAAACCCTAGCTTGTAATAGTCGGGATCGGTTTGTGGAGATTTGGACGGAGCGAAAGCAATCAATGCGCTGCGTTGACTGAGGCATTCTCGGAGATGGGCGACCGCCTCGGCCCGTTTCGCTCTCCGCTCCGGCAGACTTTCCAGTTGTGGCAACAAGACCGCCGCCTGCATCTCTGAGAGCGGGTACGCGAGGTTTCCTCTTTGATTGTACAGAGAGACTCGCTGGGAGATGTCGTCACGATCCGTGACGATGGCGCCTCCTCGGCCAGCGGTCAACAGTTTAGATCCCCCGAAACTGAGGACTCCCACATCTCCCCAACTGCCCGCGGCTTGCCCCTGCACCACAGCGAGCGGCATCTGGCACGCATCTTCTATGACGGCAATCCCACGTTGACGGGCCATTTCGGTGACCCAAGCCATGTCGACGGTCCCCCCGTGCAGATGGGAAACCAGAATGGCTTTACTCATTTCAGAAATCGCTCCAGGGATGCGTTCCAGGTCGATCTGTCCATCGTCCTCCCGGATCTCCACCAAGACCGGCGTCGCTCCCAACATGGCAACGTTGGTGAAATTTGCTTTGAAGTCGTATGCCGCGAGAATGACTTCATCTCCCTGCCCCACTCCGAGTCCTCTCAGCGCCAGTTCAACGGCGGCCGTCCCACTGCTTGTCAAAAGAACGTGGTTTCGCTGATGCCGCGTCGCGATTTCCTTCCGGAGAGATTCACAATGTTGCGCTTCATATCGGCCCCAGTCGCCGGACTCAGCCAATTGAGCCAATGCCCGACGAATGTCGCCGTCCGGCAACGGCCAACCCGGCGGTCCCTCGGGCCGCACGGCGGCCCCACCAAGAATTGCCGGGAGATCAGACATGTCCTGCCGTTTGAAAGTGACGCCTATCGAGGTTTCTCTCGAAATGACTCGGGAAGATGGCCAATGTGATGCCGACCGCACTCCTCGCAACGATAGACCCGGAGTTCCCCGTCCCCGTCGGCGACAAAGAGTTCTCGTGCGGCTTGCTTCGCCTGCTGTTTGGAATAACAGATTTTTCCCGTTGCGTCGCAATATTTGAGGACTCTGCGAACGTCCTGTTTGCGATGCTCGCAACGGCGGGCCTTTCGTCGGGCGGACATGGCGAGCCTTCCGTGTCGCGGACATGATCCATAGCCATTGTCGTGAGTCACTCGCAGGAATCAACCGAAGCTCGCACGTCCGTTCGCGATGTTGCCTAGGAAGTCAAAAGAAATCCGAAATCCGAAGGAACAAATCCGAAACAAGCACGAAATCCCAAAAGTGGATAGTCGACGGCCCCATCGCGATGTTTCGATTTTTGGATTTTGAATTTGGTTCGGATTTCGAGATTAGGATTTCACGAGTTTGCATTTCACCGAGTGACTTGCGGCCAATGCATCCGTCACTTCAAATGGGAGCCATCGTTGATGCCTCGTTGGCCGTGGGAGCTTGTTTCCCTCGCGAATCACTTCGCGGCATCGCATCTCTCTGTTGAGCTACATCCTGAAAACGTGAAAGGTCTTTGATGATGCGAGGTTTCTGTTGGTCTCTGTTGGCACTCACTGTGATTGCCAATCCTTTGCTGGCGGAGGTGAAAACGCCAGCTGTGTTCGGAAGCCACATGGTTCTCCAGCGAGACATCGCGATTCCCGTCTGGGGATGGGCCGATCCCGGAGAGAAGGTGACCGTGTCGTTCCGCGATCAAACCGCCTCTGCCACGGCCGGAGATGACGGCAAATGGAAGGTTTCCCTCGACGCGGAGTCGGTCGGAGACCCAGCGACGCTGACCGTCGCGGGCAAGTCGAACACTTTGACATTCGAAGATGTCCTGCTGGGGGAAGTCTGGGTCTGTAGCGGCCAGTCCAACATGCAATGGTCCGTTCAAGCAGGACTCGATCCAGATCTGGAAATCGCGGCAGCGAACCATCCAAACATTCGCTTGTTCCAGGTTCCCCTGGTGGCGGCGACCGAACCTCAAGACGACGTCAACGCAGAGTGGAAACACTGTACGCCGGAGAATATCCCGGGGTTCACGGCCGTGGGCTACAACTTCGGCCGCAAACTCCAGAGAGTTCTGGGAGTCCCCGTCGGACTGATTCAAACGGCCTGGGGCGGAACCCGCGCCGAAGCGTGGACCAGCCCCGAAGCGATGGCGGAAACGGAAGAACTCAAGCCCATTCTTGACTCCTGGGCCGACCAACGGGCCAACTACGATGCGGACAAGGCCCAGGCGGCATACGAGGCTGCCATGGAACGCTGGGAAGCGGCCGCGAAGAAAGCTCGGGAAGACGGCAAGAATCCTCCCCGGCGTCCACAACTGCAGGGGGATCCCGCCCGGTCGCAGCACCATCCCAGCACGCTTTATAATGCGATGGTCCATCCTTTGGCCCCGTATGCGATTCGCGGCGCGATCTGGTATCAGGGAGAGTCCAATGCCAGCCGCGCGTATCAGTACCGTAAGCTGATGCCGACCATGATCCAAAGCTGGCGGGACACCTGGGGACAAGGGGATTTCCATTTTTATCAAGTCCAGCTCGCCAATTTCAAAGCGAAGACGGATCAACCGGGCGAAAGTGACTGGGCGGAACTCCGCGAAGCGCAGCACATGGCCAAGGACGCTCTTCCGAACGTCGATTCTGCCTGCATCATCGACATCGGAGCCGCCCGAGATATTCACCCCAAGGACAAGCAAAACGTCGGCCGCCGCTTAGCCCGGTTGGCTCTGTACGACGTCTATGGAATGAAGAATATCGTTCGGCAGGGGCCGACATTCGAGTCGATGTCAGTCGACGGCAACAAAGCCCTGCTCAAGTTCGACAACCACGGTGCCCCCCTGACCTCCTACTACAACGAACCTTTGCAGGGATTCGCCGTGGCCGGGGAAGACAAGCAATGGGTCTGGGGGAATGCCCGGATTGTGGATGGAGCGACCGTCGAAGTGACGCATCCCGGTGGGACGACCCCCGTTGCGGTCCGTTACAACTGGGCCGATAATCCGAGTGGAAATCTTTATAACGGTACATACCTGCCAGCCTATCCGTTCCGCACAGATGACTGGAAAGGTGTCACCGCCGACAATGTGCGACCATAGTGTTTCGACGCAAAATTTGGCTTCTCAATAAATCCAGCCCCTGGAAACTTCTAACAGAAGTTTTCAGGGGCGATTTTATTTGTCCTGCGATTCGGACGATAAAGCCGAACAGATGGAACAAAAAAGATGGATAAACTCATACCCTGGCTCGCAGTCGGTTGCGGGGGATTTGTTGGAGCCACGCTGCGCTACGCCCTGAGCGGCTGGATGATTCGCCTGTTTCCGATGGGCACCCTGGCCGCGAATCTGCTGGGCTGCCTGCTGATCGGATTTCTCAGTGCCCTGTCATTAAAATCTGGCTGGCCGACGCCCCATTGGCGGGCCTTTCTGATCGCCGGCATGCTAGGATCCTTGACGACGTTTTCGACGTTCGCTTACCAGACAATCGAGTTGGCCAAGCTGGAAAACCCAGGACTCGCAAGCCTGAATCTGTTGCTCAATCTGGTTCTCGGCGTTGTGCTTGTTTGGATCGGCGTGGTGTTTGGCGAGCAGGCCGCTCTACGCCTTTCGAATTAAGCACGAATTTCGACGAGCGACCGTTTCGCGCCGCACTTGAAGTTCGTCGCGAGACCTGCTTAATCGACATAACTCAATCGCGATGCCAGCAGTTGCTCAAACAGACTCAGCGCAGCGAGGCCGACCAGCAGCATCCACCGCATCTCTGATCCGGGCGATTCACTTCGAATCCATTCGAACGATCCCGCTGGTTGAATACTGACGTTCTCAGCTTCTCCCAGTTCCCGGAACAACGGCTCATCCGCCGCGACGTCCAGGTTTCCTTCCTGCGCGGGGACATTGAGTGCGAACAGTCGCTGCTTTTGGGTTCCCTCCTGACTCGACAACGTGAAGGAGTAGACCCCGGGCTGATTGGTTTCGCCATACGTCAGTTCGAGTGCCGTCTGCGGAGTGCCTGCGTCAACAGATTCCGGGCGGCTCGCCTGAATTCGGGTGATCTGTTGATCGGGTGTTTCGACTTCGACGTCAGGAAGGTATTCCGTCTGGTTGAATTCCACTTCGAGCGGAGATCCCGTCGCCAGTTGGGGGAAGGCGCGGTCCGTTCGAATCATCCGTTTGGCCAGTTCGAGTTGGAAGACGACAAAACTGAAGCTCCCGGGTCCATTGGCCCAATTCGTCCAGATCACCCCTTCGGGATTCATCAATGGACCCGCGGCGGTCAGGCAGGTGAAGATCTGGCCGTTCCCCAATCGGTGCTCGAACATGACGGGATTCCCCGTCCGCAATTCGGCCACGGTCCGCACATCTTTCGACACAGCGGGCGACTCCGCTGCGCCCTTAACGGGATAAAAGAGATTGACGAACACCAGATCGAGCAGGGGAACTTCTCCCCCGGCGAGGACATCGAACAAAGGGTGGTCATTAGGAATCAGGTCCGCTGTAACGGTCGCGTTCGCCTCTCGCGATAGCGTTTCCGGAGCGAGTCCCAACTGCACGGGAAAAAGCGAACCCTCAGCCGTGAACAGCTTCTCGTTGTAGAAGGCCGGCCGGACCGCGTCGCCAAGATACCAGATCAGCCCGCCTCCATTCCGGACGTAGTCTTCCAGTCCGGCCACGGCATCGGGAGCCAATTCCGGCACATTAACGAGATAAATGAGATGGTAACGGTCCAGCGAGATTCGCCGCAGGTCTTCCGGCGTTCTCAAATCCGGAGCGTACCCCGTGACAGATTGATTCGCGGCGAGCGCGTCCGCGATGTAGAGCGCTTGCTCAAGTGCGGGGGAGCCATCAATGATCAACACGGGATTCGCCACCGGCACATCGACGGCCAGATATCTTTGATTGTCCAACTCCAGGGCATCGTCATCGAGACTCAGGCGGACCGTATGCGGCTCGGCTGTGGAGAACACGACATCAAATCGACGCGTGGACTTGTCTCCCGCTGAGATGGTTTGAAAGTCCACCGTTCTTGGCAAACGGACGTCATCCACGAATATGGAAGCTCGGACATCCTTCGCCTCCCGGGACCCAAAGTTTTCCACGGTCGCCGACAGCGACACCGGCACCCCCGCCGCTGCGACTTCGACCTCCCCCTGCAATTCCACAACACCGAGGTTTTCGTGTCCCTCGTCAACGCTCCGCACAAGATTGACGAAGATCCCGGCTTTATCCAATTCCCGAATCAATGACGTCGCGGCTTTGTTGTCAATCCAATCCTGCTTCCGGAAATCGGAGAGGACGTGTACCGTTCTCAAAGCTGATCGGTCATCTCCCAGCCGCTGTCGGGCCGACTCGAGCGCTGTCGCGGGGTCGGCCGTCTGCGAGGAGCAACTCAGCGACTCGAGTTGATCCGTCACCTCCGTCAGCAGAGTCTCATCGATGGTCCGTTCACTTAAGCCTGACACCGTCTTGTCCGGAGCGGACATCAATATCAAAGACAACAGCTGTGATCCCGGACGGCGAGCCCCTTCCGCGACAATTCGCCGGACCGTCTCCTTCGCGGCCGCGAACAGATCCCCATCCCCCTCTCGATCCTGCATCGAGGCGGTGTCGTCCAGAATCACCACATGATGCGACTTGGCCCCCTGAAATACTGAGATCTGATTCGGGTCCACAATCAACCGCCCGATCAAGGCCACGATGAGGATGATCAGAGCCACGCGCATGAACAGCAACAACAACTGCTCGATGAGAATCTTCCGACGGTTCCGTTTCTGGCTTGCGAGGAGAAACTCCATGGCGGCGAAGCGAACTTTTCGATACCGCAGCCGATTGATCAGATGAATGATGATCGGCGCAGCGATGAGCGCCACGCCAGGCCAGAAAAAGGCCGGATTCAGAAAATGCTGGGCAATCCAGGTGGACATAGGCAATTGGCATCATCGAGATTCGTGTCGCCCGAAATTCTATCCAAGCCGCCCTCAAAAGGGGAGGGGCCAGAGCGATTGCTGGAGAAGCCGACCTCAGAGCGAAAGCCACCATGAATTCAGTTTGCCAGGGGTGCTCTCTATACTTTCGCCTTTCATCCCTACTTTTCCGAGCCGCGTGTTTGTCATGCCCACCCTTTCCCATTCTCAGCTTGCCGATCTCGGTCGTTTGATTCTCGTGGGAGCCGGTGTTCCGGAAGCCGACGCGCAAACGGTCGCCAACGAACTCGCCGACGCCAATATCGTCGGACACGACAGCCACGGCGTCATGCGTCTGATGCAGTACGTCGACTTCGTCCGCGATGGGTTTGTCAAACCGGGGGCGCAGCCAACCATTGTCAAAGATGGCCCCAGCAGTGCCGTCGTCGATGGCCAATTCAACTTCGGACAGGTCATCGCACGCGAAGGATTGTCGCTGGGACTAAAAAAGGCCCGCGAACAGGGGTCGGCTACCGTCCTGATGCGGAACTGCAATCACATCGGCCGGCTGGGAGCCTACACGCACGATGCCGCCAAACACGGCTTCGTCGCGATGATGGCCGTGAACGCTCCCGGGCCGGGTGGAGTGGCTCCCTTCGGCGGAATGGAACGTCGGTTGGGGACCAACCCCATCAGCATCGCGGCGCCGCGTGAAGACGATCCCCTGGTCCTGGACATGACCACCAGTGCAACCGCCGAGGGGAAACTCCGCGTCTCGAAACAGAAAGGAGAGTCAATCCCCGAAGGGTTGATCATCGATGGATACGGCAACCCCTCCACCGATCCGAACGCGTACTACGACAAACCGTTTGGGAGCATCCTCCCACTTGGAGGATCGCTAATGGGCCACAAGGGGTTTGGGTTGTCCGTCATGATTGATGTCCTCTGCGGAATGCTGTCCGGCAGTGGAGTTTGTCGCGATGACCTTCCGCGCGGAGCGAATGGCGTCTGGCTGCACCTGATCGAAGTCGAGCATTTCCTCCCCCGATCCGAGTACGACCGCTGGATGGCCTGCTATGTGGAATCCATCAAAGGCTGCCCGCGACTCCCGGGGGTTGATGAAATCCTCCTCCCCGGCGAAATCGAACAACGCCGCCGCGAACAGCGCCTCGCCAGCGGAGTCGAAATCCCCGCCGAAACATGGCGCCAGATTCAGGAGTTAGCGGAGTCCGTGTCCGTCGATTTGGGACAGTTACAGGAGTAGTCCCTGCAGGAGTTCCAGTCGGCCGCCCTTCCTACGAGAACTCGTCAGAAAGTTCCTGCTTCATTCCCGTTGCGAGTTCCAATTGCTCGCCATACAGATCGATCAATGGAATCATTTAGAAATTCTGTCGAACCGTCACAAAACACGACATAGACGCCTCCGGCATGATAGCTTGAAGCTGTAATTGCCATGTAATCTGTCGACTGGGAACTATTTCGATTTCCATTCGTACAACTCAAGCGATTTGGCGTTTGAACATGATTGAATTTTTTCACAACGATCTGGGAAATTCCTGGCGGCCTTGACCGATATTCGCACTCATCCGCGAATGCGTCGTAGTCCGGATTAAAATGCGAGGTCCTGCGAATTCTCCGCAACTGCCATTGTGATTCGTCGGCTGCTGAGGCGGTTGCAAGTTCTCTCGGGGAAACCTGCGATTGCCTTTCGGAAAACGCGACCGTCACTGAGAGACCATCTGTTATGTCGGATGGCTTGGTGGGGCCAGGAGATTTCGTCGCGTAAAAGCCATTCGAGAGGGCTCGGCCATGCCCGTCACTTGGATAGTAGCTCAACCCACCAATTTCGAGACGCCCTGTTACGTGAGGATCGGTCGGGCACCGAAGCGTTGCAATATCATCCAAGGCGGTCACAACTTGCCCGGTCGAATCAACTTTCGGCTTTTGCTCTTCGAGGTAGGGCAAAATACGAAACGTCCATGGTTCGTGTTCAGCAGATGGAACGGGATAGAAACGAAACGTGTCAACATGGTTTTCGCACGCAAGCATGATTTGCCGCAAGTTCGACGAACATTGGGTTCGACGAGCCGCCTCTCTGGCGTTCTGCACGGCTGGTAAGAGAATCGCCATCAGGATCGCGAAAACACCGATGGTGACAATCAGTTCGAGAATCGTAAACCCGGCGCTTGCATTTTTCGCACCACAGGCTGGATGCTTCGTCGATTTCTGCTGGATTCTTCCCGTGTCAGTCGACATGATCATCATCGGAAACCGCCTCCACCAGGTTGTCTGTACGGCGTGCTGGTACGCAATCACATATTATCCCGGAAGGTGATTCGAGGACTTCTAGTCCTCCTTCTCCTATGTAAAACGTCTCGGGTAGTGGTTCCGTTTCTCGATCAATCTGTCGATCCTGAAGATAATACCGGACACGATATTTCCCAGGCCGCCAAATAACGTCGACTGTATCGCTAACGACTTGGCGCGCCTCTCGGTCAAACTGTTGATCAAATTCTAACGAAAGCCAGAGATCGCTACTGAAATCGACGTATCGAAATCCGTCTGGCGAATCATCCACTCTCCGGGGTACGACCAGGGCCAGCGGCAACTAAGTTG
>JAGQQQ010000771.1 GCA_020426125.1 Planctomycetaceae bacterium | reverse complement strand
AATCCCTGACCTATGGCACTCGTGGCCGCTTTCCTCTGGAGATGTTGGAGAAGCGGTTGCTCCTGCACCATCAGGCCCCGACTCCCATCGAGGACGTGGAAGAAGCGGTGGCGGAATCCTTCGCAAATCCCATCGACTTTCCGTCGCTGGATCGGGCGTTCGTTCCCGACGACCGCGTCGCGGTCATCTGGGACCGGGACACACCCGCTCCCGGATTACTGTTCAACTCCCTGTTGGAACTCTTTGATCAGGCCGATCTGTCGCGGGATCGAATTCAATTTCTGCAGCCGTTGTCCTCGCAAGCAAGTGAACCAGGGATGTCGGCCGTCCAGGCGGAGATGGTTGAAACGGAAGGGATGACATTCCATCAACATGATCCCGAAGACGAATCGGAGTGCGGTTACCTCGCCAATACCGCTTCCGGGGAACGGATCTACTTGTCCCGGCACCTCACCGACGCGGAGGCCCTGATCACGGTCGGCCCCATCGAGTTTCATCCAATTCTTGGCGTCCGAGGAACGTCGAGCAGCCTGTATCCCGGTCTCTCAAAACAGGAAGACTTGAGCCGCGCGAACGCCCGAGGGCACGACGAACTCGGTCCGGAGGACGCCCGCCCGCTGCGACAGAAGGCGGATGAGATTGCCTGGTTGGTGGGATTGCAAATGTCCGTGGCGGTGATCCCGGCGGGAGGGCAGAAAGTTCATCGCGTGCTCGTCGGGCAGAGCGAGTCGGTGTTTGAGTCAGCCAAACGAATCCTCTCGGAGCAATGGACCGTTACCCCGAAACAGCGGGTCGAAATGGTGATCGTCACCGTTCCCACGGATGCCGCTGGACATGGCTGGCCTCAAGTCGCAGCCGCGATCGACGCAGCGCGGCGGATGGTCGAACGGAATGGACGCATCGTCGTCCTTTCAGAATTAGACCGTCCACTCGGACCAGGATTAGAAATGCTCCGAGACGCCCGCAATCCGAAAGATGCCATTAAACCGATTGAGCGAGCCGCCCCGCCCGACCTGCTCGCGGCTTGCCGGATTGCCGCCGCCACGGAATGGGCAAACGTTTCGTTGCTCAGCAAACTTCCCAGTGATCTCGTCGATGACTTGTTCATGCTCCCGCTCGACTCGGAACAGGAACTGACCCGTCTGATCGATCAGGACGATTTGACTGCCGTCTTGGAAAACGCCCAACAATGCTTCGTCCGTTGCGACGGCGGCGATTCCGTTTAGCCGTTGCCCTCCGGGCGACGTGTTCGAAAGCCGAGTCTTTTCAACTCGTCAACCGAGTGAAACAATCTCCGTTAGTTCCAAATCCGGTTCGCGGTACTTTCTCCGGACAACTCACACCTTGTAGCTGTTTCCGCTATGACTCCCGACAAAGATTCCACGAAACTTGATGATCAGCCGACATCCTCCCCGCCGGGCGAGGAGGTGCTGATTCCCGAGATCGTCGGAGAGGAAACTCCCCTCACGGGACCGGTGGGCATCTTTGCGGTCGCCCGGGAAATCCTCGAACTGATCCGATTCAGCCACACGGTCTTCGCTCTCCCCTTCGCACTGTTGTCGGCCCTTCTGGCTTGGCAGGTGGTACCATTCCAATGGAACCACCTCTGGGGCGTGTTGCTCTGCATGGTCTTTGCTCGGTCCGCCGCGATGGCCTTTAATCGCATTGTGGACCGCAAGATTGATGAGGAAAACCCCCGGACGATGAGCCGCCATCTTCCTGCAGGACGGCTCTCCCTGCGCGTGGTGACGGCGTTTACCGTCGTCTGTAGCGTCGGCTTTGTCCTCTCGACTTTGCTGTTTCTTCCCAACAAATGGCCGATCATCCTGTCGGTTCCGGTGTTGGCATTTCTCTTGACCTACTCGTATGCGAAGCGGTTTACGTCCTTCTGCCATTACTGGCTCAGCGCGGCGCTGATGCTCTCGCCAATCGCCACGTGGATTGCGATTGCGGGGACCTGGACTTGGCCTCCGATTTTACTGGCCGGTGTGATTTTCTTCTGGGTGGGAGGCTTTGACATTTTGTATGCGACGCAAGATGCCGAGTTCGACAAGGTACGCAAACTGCACTCGATTCCCGCGCGGTTGGGGATTCGCAAGGCACTCTGGGTCGCCTTTCTCAGTCATCTGCTCACCATCGCCTGTCTGTTTGCGTTCTGGAGCTTTGCCGGCATGGGCTGGTTCTTCCTCGCGGGGACGGTCGCCGTGAGTCTGCTGCTGCTCTACGAACACTGGCTCGTCCGACCGGAAGATCTCAAGAGGGTCAACGTCGCGTTCTTTAATGTGAACGCGGTGATCAGCCTGGGCTTGTTGCTGTTCGGCGCCATCGATCTCTGGCTCAATTCGGGCACCGCGTGATCGGTGAAAGTCTTCAATGTGCCAGTCGGACGAAAGCGTCCCCCTTTAACTCATTCCGCACTGGGCTCTGTTATTTCGCGACGCTCAACCATTGATTCAGTTTCACAGCGCCCTGGTCATTGGTGGTGATGATTTCGAAACGGCTGGCCAATGCAAGCGACTCTCGGCGGATCGCTTCCATCTGCTCTCGGGAACGGTCCTGTTCTCCGGGGCGGCCACGTTGCTGAGCCCGCTCGATGACCGTGGCAATGTCAATGTCGAGAAAGAGAAATCTTTCATCGTCGAGCGAACGTCCGAGTGAGACCAGCCCGCGACGGAAGCCATTCAAAAAGGCTGGGCTTCGAACCAGCAGATTCCCCTCGGCCAGCAGCGGTTTCGTTAAGGGAAACAAGCCGCCAAATCCTCGCATCAATCCCACCCGAAACGCCTCCTCCAGATACGCCGTTTCTCCAAAGAATTCCCAGAAGTCTGGGGACCAG
>JAGQQQ010000770.1 GCA_020426125.1 Planctomycetaceae bacterium | reverse complement strand
GAGGCCGGTGTCCTGTCCAACACGGTACTGATCTTTGGGCAGATGAATGAACCACCGGGAGCACGAGTGCGTGTGGGGCATGCGGCACTCACGGTTGCCGAATATTTCCGCGACGAGGAACGGCAGGATGTTCTCCTGCTGATCGACAATATCTTTCGCTTCATTCAAGCCGGGACCGAGGTTTCGGGCCTGATGGGGGAACTTCCTTCGCGAGTCGGCTACCAACCAACGCTCGCCTCGGACCTCGCCGAACTTCAGGAACGCATTTGTACAACGTCGTCGGGCGCGATTACGTCGGTGCAGGCGGTGTATGTCCCAGCCGATGATTTCACGGACCCTTCGGCGGTGCACACGTTCTCGCATCTTTCCTCATCGATTGTCCTCTCACGAAAACGGGCTTCGGAAGGACTCTACCCGGCCATTGATCCACTTCAGTCGGGATCGAAGATGTTGATGCCACCAATCGTGGGAGATCGGCATTACGGCATTGCGCAGGAAATCAGGAGAACACTGGCTCAATACGAGGAACTCAAGGACATCATCGCGATGCTGGGACTGGAAGAACTTTCCCGGGATGACCGGCGAACCGTCAATCGGGCTCGACGGCTCGAACGCTACCTGACGCAACCCTTCTTCACGACGGAACAGTTTACCGGCCATACGGGGAGATTGGTTGCACTGGAACAGGCGCTGAATGACTGTGAACGGATCTTGTCTGACGAGTTCTTCGAGACTCCAGAGAAGGCACTGTATATGATTGGCTCCGTCGTTGAAGTCGGGGCCGCGAGAGACTCATGAACCTGAAAATCCTCTTACCAACGAAAGTTCTGTTGAGTTCGCCCGTCAAAAAGGTCGTCGCCGAGGGAGAGAACGGGGCCTTTTGCCTGCTCCCTCGACATGTCGATTTTGTTTCCGCTCTTGTGCCAGGCATCCTGAGTTATCGGGATCCGCAAGGCGAGGAACATTTTGCGGCTGTCGCCGAGGGGATCCTCGTCAAGTCGGGAGAAGAGGTGAGGATCTCGACTCGCAGTGCGGTTTTAGGGACGGATCTGGGTACATTGCGGAAGACCGTCGCGGAAGAGTTTCTGGTTCTGGATGATCGGGAACGGACCGCGCGAACGGCCGTCGCCCGGCTGGAGGCGGATTTCGTTCGGCGGTTCCTCCAGTTTGAAGAGCATCGCAATGTCTGACCGAGAACATCGCCACATTCCGGGGCGTGAGATGGAAGAGCAGATTCGTCTCAAAGAAGAGCGAAAGCTGCGCGCCCGATCACACAACCATCACTCCATCTGGTTTGGACTCGGCATGTTCGGGGTGGTCGGGTGGTCCGTCGCGACGCCGACGCTTCTGGGAATCGCAATGGGCTGCTGGCTGGATCGCATGTTTCCCAGCCGGATCTCCTGGTGCCTGACCTTTTTGTTTCTGGGCGTTGTCGCGGGACTTTCGATTGCCTGGAATTGGATCAAAAAAGAAGGAGGACCAGACAAATGATGGCCATTCTCCCTACCGTGATATGGCCGATTCTGGGAGCGGTCTTGGGGTTGATGTATTTCGGGGGACTCTGGTGGACCGTGAAACGATTGCCCCACAGGCAACATCCTTACGTGCTGCTGGTCGCGAGCTTCATGATTCGAATCACGATGCTGCTTCTGGCCTTCTGGCTGATGGTCCAAATCAGCTGGCAAGCCCTGGCGATGGCAATGATCGGTTTTCTCTCGGCGCGGCAAGTCCTCCTATTCAGGATGCGGCGGCAGACTCTCAGATCAACCCGGAAGAGAGACGTTGTTTCACTCGCTGTCAAACCAGAATCATGTGAAGCACGGAGTTAAGTGATGTCCGAGATCTCTATCAACCCGGATCTACCGCTCTGGCCCGAAGGACCGCTGTTGGTGCGGTTGCTCAACCCGGCCATCCTCTTCACCTGGATGGTCATGTTTGTGCTGGTCGTGGGGTCGTGGCTTGTCACTCGAAAACTCGAATCGGACACCAAAATCTCACGGGCGCAGAATCTGCTTGAAGTTCTGGTCAACATGTTGAGAAGCCAGATTCGCGAAGTCAGCCAGCAGGAACCCGGAAGCTACCTGCCGTTTATCGGGACTCTGTTTTTGTTCGTGGCGATGTCCAATCTCATGAGCATTCTTCCGGGCTACGTTCCGCCAACGGGATCCCTGTCCACAACCGCGGCGCTGGCAACGTGTGTTTTCATCGCCGTTCCCATTTTCGGCATCGCGAGCCAGGGAGTGTCGAACTACCTGCAACAGTATCTGAAACCCAGTGTGTTTATGCTCCCTTTCAACATCATCGGGGAGTTGTCCCGGACCTTGGCCCTCGCCGTCCGGCTCTACGGCAATATGATGAGCGGCTCCGTCATCGGGATGATCCTGTTGGGATTTGTCCCGTTATTTGTTCCCATCGTGATGCAGCTGTTCGGCCTCCTGACCGGCATGATTCAAGCCTATATCTTCGCGGTGTTGGCGATGGTGTATATCGCCTCTGCGACACAGGTCCATCAACCAGATCCCCCCCCAGATCAGCAACCCGGAGAGTCTTGAAATGGAAGCTTCCACCCTCATTGCCGTCGCCTCGATTTTTACCGCAGGGATTACGATCGCCATTGGTTCAATCGGTCCAGCGCTGGGAGAAGGTCGTGCCTTGGCCAATGCCCTGACGGCGATCGCCCAACAACCCGATGAAGCGACAACCATCACTCGGACCTTGTTTGTTGGTATGGCGATGGTCGAATCAACCGCAATCTACTGTTTTGTCGTATCGATGATTCTGATTTTCGCCAATCCGTTCTGGAACCATGTGTTGGGCCAATAATGTGGCGTGGACTCGGCCTTAAGAGAACTCGGCCAGGGTCTTTAGAAATTTCCACTGACTGGAAGGTGTCCGACCGACATGCGGATTGATTGGTTTACGTTTGGCGCTCAGATCGTCAACTTCCTGATCCTGGTCTGGCTGTTGAAGCGGTTTCTCTATGGCCCCATCATCACCGCCATGGACCAGCGAGAAAAAGCATTCCGTGATCGCGAGAAAGAACTCGCCGAGGCCAAACTCGCCGCGGACCGGGAAGCGGAGGAATACCGTCAGAAACAGCAGAAGATGGAACATGCCCGCGAAGAACAGATTGCGGCGGCGGCCAGAGAGATTGATGAATGGAAACGGGAACAGACGCAACTCGCTCGAGAGGAAATCGATCAACTTCGAGCGAACTGGTTTCGCGGAATCCAATTGGAACGCGCGAGTTTTATCCGCGAACTTCAACAACGAACCGCTCATCAGATCTACCGGACAACCCGACAAGTCCTGAAAGAACTTTGTGATGTGTCGCTTGAACAGCAGATCATTACTTCGTTTCTTGAGCGTTTGGATCGGATCAGTGAAGTGAAACGTCAACAGATGGCCCAATCCATTCGCAATGATTCCGAGCCGATTCTGATCGAGTCTTCAATGGAACTGACGAAAGAGACCCAAGACCAGATTCGGTCGCAGATCTCCAGCTTCTTTGCCGAGGCCGAGGCGCGGTTCGACTTTCAGGTCGTTCCGGCGCTGATTGGGGGAATTGAACTCCAGGCGGCCGGCCACAAGATCGCCTGGAGTCTTCGCGAAACCCTGGAAATGTTGGAAGAGGAGTTCACCAGATCGCTTGAGAACGCCATTCCACACGATCTTCAGGGCAATTTTGAAGAAGTCGGGAGGACGACGTGAGCTCGGAATCCTTTCCATTGAGCCCAGGCGAAGTGCCGCCGCTGTCATCCCTGCTTGATGAGGCGTTTGAAATCTTTGATGACGTCTGGGCGAACCATGACAATCAACTTCGTTCGCTGGAAATCGGCACGGTGTCCTCCGTCGGCCGGGGGGTCGCAGTCGTCCGTGGGCTCCCCGATGTCCAGTCCGAAGAGTTGTTGCGTTTTCCCAATCAGCGTCTGGGGCTCGCCTTCAATCTGGATGTCAACGAAATTGGAGTCATCCTGCTCGATGACTGCCATGACCTGAACGCCGGAGACGAAGTTCGTCGGACGGGCCGCGTTCTCGATGTTCCCGTGGGTGACGAGTTAATTGGACGGGTCATCGACCCCGTGGGGCGTCCGCTGGATGCCCGGGGCCCGACCCGGACTACACAGCGACACCCTTGTGAACAGAATTCTCCGGCGATCATGGACCGCCTTCCGGTGACTGTTCCGTTGCAGACGGGAGTGAAGGTTGTTGATGCCCTCGTTCCGATCGGTCGCGGCCAACGCGAACTCATTCTCGGAGACCGCCAGACCGGAAAAACTGCAATTGCCTTGGACACAATCCTGAATCAGCACGACACCGGCGTCCTCTGCATCTACTGTGCGATTGGGCAGCGCAATACCGCCGTTGCCAAAGTCATTGACGATCTGAGGACCCGGGACGCGCTCAACCGCTGTATCGTCGTCGTCGGGGCCAGCGATGCTCCTCCCGGGGTGCAATTTGTGGCCCCTTTCTCGGCGACTTCCATTGGGGAATATTTCATGCGTCAAGGACGGGATGTCCTGATCGTCTATGACGACCTGACGTCGCACGCCCGGGCTTATCGCGAGTTGTCGTTGTTGTTGCGTCGTCCTCCAGGACGCGAAGCCTTTCCCGGAGATGTGTTCTATTTGCACTCCCGTTTGTTGGAACGTTCGACTCATCTTTGTGAGGAACTCGGAGGAGGCTCCCTGACGGCACTCCCCATCGCGGAAACTGAAGCACAAAACGTCGCTGCGTACATCCCGACCAATTTGATTTCCATCACCGATGGTCAAATCTATCTGTCTCCCGAACTGTTTCAAAAGGGAATCCTTCCCGCCGTCGATGTGGGGCGCTCGGTGTCCCGGGTGGGGGGCAAGACTCAACTACCAGCTTACCGGGCTGTCGCGGGGGACTTGCGGCTGTCGTACTCCCAATTTGAGGAACTGGAAGCATTTTCACGTTTCAGCAGCCGCCTGGATGATGAGACGCGAGAAACCCTCGAACGGGGCCGACGAGTTCGGGAGGTTTTCAAACAACCCCAGTACCAGACCCTGTCCGTGCCGGAACAGATTGCCGTTCTGGTCGCAACAACCAACGGATTGCTCGACGCGGTTCCGATCGAGAAAATCCGGGAAGCGGAGGCCGCTGTTCGATCGGCGGTGTTGGAACACCATCCTAGAGAGTGTACCGAAATCGCAACGGGTGCCCAGTTAACGGATGAAGTTCGGCAGCTGTTCTCAACGACATCTCGTCACGTCTTGCAGCCTTTGACGCGGGAGCGGAGACATGCCGTCTCTTGAAGCACTCAAACGGAAAATTGAGAATGCTGAAGATTTGCAGTCGGTCGTCAACACGATGAAAACTCTGGCGGCCGTCAGCATCCGGCAATTCGAGACGGCCGTCGAATCGCTGCGCGACTATCACCAGACGGTGGAATGCGGGATGCGGATGTTGCTCTGGGAAATGCATGAGCCGCCCCATGTTTTCACCGAAGGAGGAAGGATGGGCGCCATCGTCTTCGGCTCGGATCAGGGAATGTGCGGCCAATTTAATGAACAGATTGCGGGCTTTACACTCGACCATCTTTCGCAAGAGCAGGAACACGAAACGCCCTGGGCGTTTCTGGTCATCGGAATGCGCGCGGTCAGCCGATTGCAGGATGCGGGTTTCTCCATCGATGGTGAGTTTGAGGTTCCCGGCTCTTCGATGGGGATCTCTCCTGTTGTCCAAGATCTCCTCGAACACATTGAAAAATGGCAACGGGCAAAACGGCTCCACCGCATCGATCTCTTTTACAACCGGCGAATCTCCGCGTCGGCATACCGCCCCCACCGCCAGCAGTTTCTTCCCATTGATCCTCAGCGATTCTACAGGCTCAAGCAAAAGCGCTGGGACTCCCGATCTCTGCCATGCTTCACGATGGATCAGGGAATCCTGTTTTCCCGATTGATACGTCAGTATCTGTTCGTCTCGCTGTTTCAGGCGTTTGCGGAGTCACTTGCGGGGGAGAACGCGAGCCGAATCGCGTCGATGCAAGCCGCGAGTCGAAATATCGAAGAACGGCTCTCCGAGCTTCGCACAGAGTACAACCAACTTCGACAAACCTCGATCACGGAGGAACTCCTCGATGTGGTCACCGGTTTCGAAGCACTGACACATACGAAGAAGGGAAACGTCCCGTAATTCCGCTTCTTCCGGGCATGGGGCATCCATCTGGCGATTTTTCCCAATGGGAATCGGAAATCTCACGGGGGTTTGGTCTTCGTCAGAGGGGCCAATTTGGCTTGGTGAGTGTCATTTTGGAAGTTCCGCCGCAATAGCGCTAGAGTCTCACTCTCTCACTTCTGCGCACCGTGCGCAGAAGTGAGAGAGTGAGACTCTAACAATCAAAACACTTCGGTCATGGCATGCCGCACTCCCGACTTCTAGAATCTTTCACAACCCTCGGTCAGAACGACATGACCAACTTGTGAACTTTTTGTCGATCTTCCACTCTGCTGCGGCGATTGCGTTGACTCTTGCCGACGACTACAGTTTTGTCAGACTCCGTGGCGGGCGACGCTTGGGATGGAAACGAGACTTCCAGCAGCACAGGAATGTTTGACAATGGACGGTCATGATCAGCCACCAAATCTAAGCATTTCGGAAGTCGACGGAAAGCTGCATCCTGATCAGATCTCCATTCCGTTGACATTTGAGCTGGGTGAAACGGTGATTCCACTCTCCTCGTTCTTCGGATTGCAGCCGGGGTATGTCTTTGAATTGTCCTCGGATGTCAGGAATTTGGTTGCGATCAAAGTGAATGGGGCGTCCATTGGTCATGGCGAACTTGTTCAGATCGGAGAGCGGATTGGCGTCCGCATAACGGAGGTATCCAGCAATGCAGGAAACGCTTCCTGATCCCATCTATCTGGTGGGAATCCTGGTTTTTCTCTCTCTGGCTCCCTTCCTGGCGATCATGGTGACGTCCTTCGTCAAACTGGTCGTCGTGTTGTCCCTGATTCGGAATGCGTTGGGGATTCAACAAATCCCCCCCAACATGGTCATCAACGGACTCGCCATCATATTGACGATGTACATCATGAATCCCGTGGCGCAAGAGACTTTCACGTTATTGGAGGAGCAGCGGATTGACATCAAAAGCGTCGACTCAATCCGGACCGCTTTTGACATTGGGAAAGAACCCTTGAAGCGTTTTCTGCTTAAGCACAGCAGTGAGGAAGAACGGATATTTTTCTACAACGCGGCCGAGGAGATGTGGCCCGAGGAACAAAGTGCGAATCTCGCAAATGACGACCTCATGATCCTGGTGCCCGCGTTTACGGTCGGCGAGTTGAAATCCGCTTTTCAGATAGGATTCTTAATTTATCTGCCATTCATCGCGATCGACATCATCGTGTCGAACATTCTCTTGTCGATGGGCATGATGATGGTCTCGCCCATCGTCTTTTCACTTCCAC
>JAGQQQ010000769.1 GCA_020426125.1 Planctomycetaceae bacterium | reverse complement strand
GCCCCATCATGCTCTTGGTGCTGGATACGGGTGTCCTCGCCGCTTCCTCCTCCAGCGCCTGTTTGATGGCTCGCGTCTCGACCTTATCGTTCACGGCCGTACTGGTCCCGTGCGCATTGATATAATCGATTTCATCCCGATTGCACTGGGCATCAGCCAAGGCCATTTTGATACAGGCGGTTGCCCCCCGACCCTCGGGATGGATATCGGTGATACGATAGGCGTCGGCGGTTGAGCCGTATCCCAGGATTTCGCCGTAGATTTTGGCTCCTCGCTTCTTGGCATGGTCCAGTTCTTCCAAGATCAACATGCCGGAGCCTTCACCCAGGACGAAGCCATCTCGGTCCTTGTCAAACGGACGGGAAGCCCCTTGCGGATTGTCGTTGTTCGTCGACAACGCGGTGAGAAGATTGAATCCCGTCACGCCAAACGGATGAATCATGCTGTGAGCCCCTCCGGAGAGCATGATGTCCGCTTCTCCCTGGCGGATGATTTCCGTCGCTTCGCCAATCGCCTGACTTGATGCCGCACAGGCCGTGAGACAGTTAAGATTGGGCCCTTGAGCGTTCAAAAGTCCCGCCAAGTGACCGGCGGGCATATTCGGCTCCTGTTCAATTTCCTCGCGGGGATTCATCCGTTCGAGTCCCTCGCGAGTGAAGATTTCCATATCGAACTCGCCGCTCTTCTGGGCGTTCGCGATCATCTGCATAAACAGTTGGAAATCCTGCTGGCCTTCTCCGGCACCGAGATAGACACCAAAGCGAGTCGGATCGAACTGGTCATCGCTCAATCCAGAATCTTTGAACGCTTGAACCGCCGCCCCAATCGCAAAGCGAATGTTTCGCCCCGCATATTCGAATCGCTCGGGATGAGAGACGTAGTCACTCAACTGAAAGTTCTTCACCTCAGCGGCGAATTTCGTAGGAAAGCCGGAGGCATCGAAGTGGGTAATATAGTCGATCCCGCTCTTTTTCTGGAGCAGGGCCTCCCACATCTCCGTGACACTATTGCCAACAGGGGTGATGCAACCAAGTCCGGTGACAACAACTCGTTTTCGCATGCGATTCTTCTTATGATCAAACGTCGGAGCGGGGCAAGTCTTGCTCGCGCCCCTCATTCTGGGCCATTCGCCCGATTCAACCGCCAAGCACCTCTACAACAGGTGTCCACATGAACAGATCCTTGGTCGATGTTCGATCAATTGATTATAGAGGAATGGCGACTTCTGAGAAGACTTGACTCGGAACGACCTCCCGGAATGTGCCCCAATTCCAACGAATGGAGACAGACAGAATGTCCGCTTTCACATTTTTGCCCCCATTCGACTCACACCAGCCATGCCCAAATCGGGGCGGCGTCTGGTTCCAATCGAAACACAATAATCGCCTACTTTTCGTCTGCTTTTGGGGAATGGTCGTCGGAGTGGTTCTGGGGGTGTTTGGAGAATCTGCTTTTGCCCAACCCGCCGCCCGCCCGCAGAATGCCCTGGAAGCGGTGTTAATGGAACACGCACTCACAGCGGAAGAACTCGAGGAACTCCGTGATCAAACGGTCAACCTGTTGTTCTCGAATGGCAAACGAGAAGACGGTGTCGCGCTCTCCGAATTCGTGACGACACGAGATCCACGAATGATTCGTATGGTCGCTGTCACTCGCGAGGGGGAACGCCGCCCGCGCCGGTTTCCGACGTCCCAGTTGTTTCGAGTTGAGGTTGGTGAGAAGACCTTTCGCGTGAATACGATTCCATCAGCCCGCGCGGCCGTGTTCCAGGATGTCGCCCGGCATGAGGAACAGGTCCGCAGCCAGCTCCAAACGAGCGGGGAGTCGCTTTGGGAAAAACCCAGCGACGAAGACCAAGCCGAGTACGTGGCCGAAGAGAAGGAGTTTCTGAAGAAGGTTCAGTCGCATTTCGGCCCATTGAATATGCAACTGCACGAGACTGCGTACTTTTTGTTTCTCACGGATATGCCCCCCGCGCAGGCGGCTCCCTACTTGGTCCAGTTGGACAAGATGAACGAGATGCTGGGGACGGCGTTTGGCTTCGCCCCGGGGGAGAATGTCTGGCGGGGGAAAGCGGTTGTCGTCGCATTTGTCGCAAGGCCCGCCTTCATCGAATTTCAACAGGTTTTTTTGGAGAACACACCCGGAGATAGCGTGCAGGGGCTCTGTACGCAGTTTTCCCATGGGCGCGTGGTCATCAGTTGCTATCGCGGCGACGATCCTGTCTTCTTCGGTGGGCTATTGGTGCACGAAACCGCGCACGGCTACGTCCATCGCTTCCTCTCGACCGCCAGTATCCCCAGTTGGCTCAACGAAGGGATCTCCGAATGGGTGGCCCGTGGCGTTGTTCCCGAGTGCACGGCCTTTCGACAGCGCCCCCAACAGGCGGCAGCCCAATTGCGGCAGACCGGTTCGCTCGCGGGCTACTTCGTCGCCGAGCAGATCGAGTCGTGGCAATATGGTGTGGCCCTGTCGATGGTGGACTTAATGATCAAGGAGAGTCCCGACCAATTCCGGCTATTATTCAACGGCATCAAGGAAGGGCTCCCCTGGCGGGACAGTTTGATGCGGGCCTACGGACTGACTCCGGAAGCGCTGACGACAGCCTACGGACGTTCGATTGGAGTGCCGGGGTTACAGCCGTGACGTCGGATTCGCAACACACTTGAAGTGCGTCGCTATGCGAGTATCGACTGAATCACCTCCCCGGCGACGTCCGTCAGTCGGAAATCGCGACCGTTGTAGCGGTACGTCAGTTTCTCATGATTCATCCCAAGAAGATGCAAGATCGTCGCGTGCAGAT
>JAGQQQ010000768.1 GCA_020426125.1 Planctomycetaceae bacterium | reverse complement strand
GGCTGGATTAACATCGTGGCCACGGGATTCTCCCCATCGCCAGTAAACACAGCGAGGACCATCCGGTTATCGCGGACAATGGATTGGACGATCGCGGCCACGGGAATCTCCGCGTCTTCCAGCGTCAGGATTTCCCTATCGAACCGACCCTTCTTACGAAACATGGTCGTCGCCTGGCCGTTTTCGTTAAGCCAGTGGAATTTGAACTCCAGAATATCGTCATCGACGGGGGCCATGCGAATTCTCCGCGACAGAATCAAATGAGAAGATGTGACTACCGGGGTCGCATTATGTCGGCTGAGGTCCCATCCGAAAAGGCTGACATCTTTACGCCATTTTCGCTGTTTGCACAGGCGATTTTTCAGTAAAGATCTCATGAAAGGAAAGGAGACAATCGGGGGCTTCCACGGGGAAGCCAATTCGCCTGATCGTTAGGTACGGCCTAATTGACGGCTCTTTCAAAGTCCGGGCTGGGCCGGTTCTCCATCAGGTCTTCGTGGGTTTCTCGAAAAGATAGGCACATGGCTCGAATCGCGTTCCTTGGTCATCCGTGACCGCGAATTTCGATGGACCCCAAATGGATGCTCCGGCAAAGTCGCCTTCTCGATTGATCAGATAAAGTTTGAGTCCAAAGTTTGGCTTGCCATCAGCCCCGAGCAGCCAGCGCTCGCGAACCTGCTTCACCAGTCGTCGGAGCACTTCCAAACCCGCCTCTTTGGGGGAAATCCCTTGTCGCATCAGTTCCACTCCCAAATGGGAGGAACAGTTGCGAATGTTCTCCTCCCCGCGACCTGTGCTCCCGCAGGAACCGACTTCGTTGTCGACATACAACCCGGCTCCGATCAACGGGGAGTCTCCGACCCGGCCAGGGATTTTGAACGCCAGTCCGCTCGTGGTTGTGACGCACGAGAGGTTTCCCTGAGCATCGATTCCCGAACAATGGATCGTACCCGTCGGCCGGTCGGCGACTTCACTTCGTTGATAGACTGTTTCAGGGCCGTGGTCCTTCGTGAGTTTGAAAAACTCGATCACAGCCGGATCCAATTGTTCATAGGGAGGCGGCAGCCAGTCATCGCGGTCCGAACTGGTTTGCCGCCAGTAAAGCCAGATTTTTCGCGTCTTGTCTGTGAGCAGATCCTCCTCGGGGAAGCCCTGAGCCCGCGCAAATGCATTGGCTCCCTCGCCGACGAGCAGATGGTGTTTGGTTTGCTCCATCACAAGTTGTGCCAGCTTGGCCGCGTGCCGGACGTTCCGCAACCCCGCGATTCCACCGGCCCGGTGCGTGGGGCCATGCATGACGGCCGCGTCCAGTTCGACGATCCCATCTTCATTGGGGAGCCCCCCGTACCCGACAGTCATGTCATCAGGATCATCTTCCACGAGCGTGACGCCTTCGACAACGGCCGGTAACACATCGGAACCATTGAGGATCATTTGATAAGCCAGACGAGTTGCCTCAAGACCGTTGGCGGAAGCGATGGTACGAATCGGAACGGACATCGTGGGCTCGACTCAATGAAGATTTCGGAAATCGCCGAGCGCGGATTCTCGGCTTCCGAGAAGTCATTAGCAACCATGGATCTCGAAACGATCGGTGAGGGAATTGAAGAAGAGTCGGTCCTAGCGGGCCGCCGTGCCTGCCGGGCAATTCGAACGGACGCATGCCCGTCTGTTGGGAAGAGTCCATTGAGATTCTCGGTGACCGTTGCATCTTCGGTCGAATTGAGGTGTGATAACCGACTTCGTGAATCAAGCCAGGAGTGAATGACATGTTGCGAACAATCGTTTGGGGACTCTGTCTCTTGGGAGTTTTCCCTGCTGCGCACGGTGCCGACCCCCCTGCAAAAAAAGAGAATTTCCATCTGTTCCTCTTGGTGGGGCAGTCCAATATGGCCGGTCGAGGAACAGTCAGTGAAGCCGACCGCACGCCTCATCCCCGCGTGTTGATGTTCAACAAGAATCAAAAATGGGTCCCCGCGATCGATCCGTTGCACTTCGACAAGCCAGGGATTGTCGGAACCGGATTGGGAAAAACGTTCGCGATGGAAGTCGCGGAGGCCTATCCGGACGTGACGATCGGTCTGATTCCCTGCGCGGTGGGCGGATCCCCCATTTCGTCTTGGGAACCAGGCGGGTATCACGAGCAGACGAAGTCTCATCCCTGGGATGACTGTGTCAAACGGGCCCACGCCGCGCTTCCAGTGGGGACGCTCAAAGGGATTCTTTGGCATCAGGGAGAATCGGATGCCAAGCCCGAGTTGGCGGTGCAATATGGCCAAAAACTCGAGGAATTGATCACACGATTTCGCCATGAGTTGGAATCCCCCAATGTGCCGTTTCTGATTGGACAAATGGGGAAGTTCGAAGAGGTCCCCTGGTCAGAGGGGAAGAAGAGCGTCGATCAGGCTCATCAAGCCGTCGCGAAGTCCGATCCTCTGATCGAGTTTATCTCCGCCGAGGGGCTGAACCATAAAGGGGACAAGGTCCACTTCGACGCCGATTCCTATCGCGAATTCGGCAAACGATACGCGAACGCTTACCTCGAACTCGTCCGAAGTCGAGATTGACTGATTGGACACAAGGGTTTGTGGATGGGGGCAAGTAGGTTACGATTTCATCTCACTCATGAATTTGTTCGGCAGGGACTGGCGTTCCTGCGTTTCTTTAAGGAGTTGAGTTTTGTCTGAGTTCAAAGAGGAGACTTTCACGGGAGATCCCGTGGAAATCGACGGCAACCGTTACGAAAACTGCACGTTTGAAAACTGCACGCTCGTTTTTAAGGGGGGGGGCCTCCCTGCACTGATCAACTGTAAGATCAACAATTGCCGTTGGGAATTTCGCGAAGGAGCTGATCGCACGATTGCATTTTTGAGAGGGCTCTATCATGGTCTGGGCGACAATGGCAAACAGGTCATTGAGCAGACCGTCGAGGCCATTAAGCGACCGATGTAGTTGTTTTCAAGATGGATTCGGCGGCTTGGGCAGCTTCGGAGTCCCCGGGCCGCTGATCGGGATTGGGGGAGAGGTTCGTACCCTGCGTGGGGGTTATGGGCGATCGCGGAATTGTGTTCGCTTCGTACAAATTCAGAATTCCAAGAACCAGGAGTTTGACAACGAAGCAAGACAGCGTCCGCGTATTCCCATCTCTCACCCCCTGCATCGCTTGCGGCTTAAGGGAAATGCTCTTTTGGGCCGGTCTTGGTCAGTCCGGGTCAAGTGGGTGAGTCGGCGGTTGCGACCGCGTCGCGTTCCCGTTCTCCAACTGTGGCGATCAAACCTTTGACCCGGGTGATCTCGTCCGTCAATTCCCGGACTTCAGCTTGTTTGATGAGAAGTTCTTCCTCCAAGAGTCGGAGGCGTTTCTCCGGATCCCGGTGTAGGAGCCGATCCACGATTTCCAGGACGAGGACCGCTCGCCAAGCCCGCATGGCAAGGCCTTTGAATCGAAACATCCTGGCCGTTTTGGTCAGTTTTCCGAGTTGATGAAGCCGGAAAACCCGGCCGATCCGAGCGACACGCAGAAAGGCGATCAGAGGCAAGAGCACGATGACGGCGTCCATCCAGTGCGTCCTCAAAAAGTTGACCTTCTTGGAGACGAGGGAGAGCATCACCAGGAATTCCATGGCGAAAGCTTGCCAGATCGAGACTTCCGCGATCTGCACCCAAAAGCCGAATTGTTGATTGGTCGCAATCAGTTCCTTCTTGAATTGTTGAATTCCCAAAAGCGGCAGAATCAACAAGGCAACGACGATCATCGGATACCCCAGACGGTATTCGACATCTTCCGCGAGGTCATCGTCAGCCCGCCTCCAGCCAAGAAATGGAAGCCAGACGTTCTTGTGAACAACATGGTCCCGTGTCACCAGTCGCAATGGAGGGATCAGGCAAGTCAGCAAATGAAGACGGTCGTCCTTTCCGCCGGTGATCTTGTGAAACAGGAATTCCAGCCAATAGGCAGGCCAAAGAATGACCAGAATCCAACCACACTGTTCCGCAATTGGGTTGTAGCGATCGGTTTCTTCCATCGCGAGGTGGACCATCGCTCCCAGCAGAGCCAGATACACCGTCGTGAGAGCAAACATCGGCACCGCCAGCCGACGGTCCCAATCCGTGGCCGTTGCGATCTCCGCAGCGTGTGAAAATTCGCGATTGTCTGCCATAATCATGAGCCGGACATCAACCGAGGCTTTCTCCCGCGACAAGCCACTGTCGGATAACTCCGCGACAGGTCTGCCGAATACGAATCAAATTTGTCCGATTGGAATCTCCAATCAGACAAACAGTTTAAGGAAAGACGGAGAACCTTCGAAATAGGAGTCTTTCGTCAATCCGGGGGGATATTCGCACCGGCGGTATCCTGTTGAAACGTGATCCTTTCAGATGGGGACCAAGATTTTCATGGCAATTTCCTATAAAGAAGCCGGCGTTGACCTGGATGTTTACGAAGATTCCATGAGTCGGCTCCCGGCGTTGATCCAACGGACGCAAACATCGCGCGTGATGCCGTTGATGGGAGGCTTCGCCGGGCTGTTTCGGCTCAATGAGGAGGGAAAGACTTATCGAGATCCGGTGCTCGTCTCGGGGACAGACGGAGTCGGCACCAAGTTGAAGGTCGCGATGCTGGTCGGGCGATATGACACGGTGGGCAGAGACCTTGTCGCCATGTGTGTGAATGACTGCATTTGTCTCGGGGCGGAGCCATTGTTTTTCCTGGATTATCTCGCGATGGCGAAGGACGATCCCGAATTGACGGAAGCGTTAGTGAAGGGGGTTTCCGATGGTTGCGTTGATGCCGAAGCAAGTTTGATTGGCGGAGAAACGGCCATTATGCCCGATCTATACGCACCCGGTGATTTCGATATGGCCGGCTTCTGCGTCGGAGTTGTCGAACGGGATCAACTGATCGACGGCTCCGGAATCCACGAGGGCGACCTCCTGATCGGAGTCGAGTCATCCGGTTTTCACTCCAATGGATTTAGTCTCATCCGCAAGGCGGTCTTTGAAGTGGGGGGGCTCAATGTCGACGATTCGGTCCCAGAGTTCGGGCGAACCGTCGGGGAGGAACTCTTGACTCCCACTCGGATTTACGCCCGCCTTGTGAACTCTCTGATGAAGGACGACTCACTGCGTCCCCAGATCTCGGGGATCGCCCATATCACTGGCGGGGGGCTCGCGGACAACACCGGCCGTATCGTCCCGAACGGAATGCAGGCCCAGATTCAACGCGAGTCATGGAAGCCGCTCCCCGTCTTCGGTTGGCTGCAAAGACTGGCCGAGATTGACCGGGAAGAAATGTTTCGTGTCTTCAACATGGGAATTGGCCTGGTGCTGGTGGTCCGTCCCCAGGTCTTCGATACGGTTCTCGCCGCGGTTCAAGACAACGGATTCAAAGGCCACCGAATCGGGCAAATTGCTCCCGGCAAAGATGCTGCGGTTTATCTCGATTAACCTGACGAGTTGGAATTCTTTGACTTGAATCGCTCAAGGTGCCCTCGTGGGCACCAGTTCAACGATCCCTCGCCGTTTTGACCGGAGTTGGAAGATGCGTTTTGGCACTCTTATCGTGATGATGCTGTTTGTGGGAAATTGTCTCGGCGCGGACATCGCGGCTCCGTCGGGAAGTCACAGAATACTGCCCGAGGACGCCCATTTGGAAACATTATGGGAAGACGGTGTCTTCACCGAGGGGGTCGACGTCGCTCATGACGGGAAGATTTATTTCAGCGATATCTCGCGCGGCGAACAGCCCGGGCGGATGC
>JAGQQQ010000767.1 GCA_020426125.1 Planctomycetaceae bacterium | reverse complement strand
CCGCTGGCCATCTGGTACAGCACGCTTCCCAGGCTGAAGAGATCAGCACGATGATCCAGGGTTTCCCCGCGAGCCTGTTCGGGGGCCATGTACATTGGCGTCCCGGCGATCATCCCGCTTGAGGTCATGCTCGCATCGTCGACGGCCCGTGCTAAGCCGAAGTCCGAAATCTTGACCCGCTCCTGAGGACCGTCTGTCAGGAGAATATTGGATGGCTTGATATCACGGTGGATCAGATTCACCGCGTGGGCCGCGGCCAGGCCGGAGGCAATCTGCCGGCCGATTCGCAGAATCTCGGACATCTCCAGGGGCCCCTTTGTATCCATCCGCTGCTGCAATGTGGGGCCGGGGATGTACTCCATCACCAGATACGGAATCGGCTCCTCTTCCACCGCGTGGATCGCGACGATGTTCTCCTGCTGCACGGCCGCGGCGCTGCGTGCCTCGCGAAGGAACCGTTTCCGGGGCGGGGAGGTCGTCGCCAATTCGGGGCTGAGCATTTTAATCGCCACCACGCGATGGAGACGCTCATCAAACGCTTTGGCCACAATCCCGAACGCTCCCCGACCCAGGATCTCCTCAATTTCATAGTGCCCGAGCCGCCCGAGCCAGCCCTCCCGAGTCGGCGGATCCAGGTACTTTTTCAGTTCCAGTTCCGCAGTCGTTGTCTCGGGCTCTCTCTCCTCCCGATCGTCGGTGGAGTCGTGCACGACTGTTGCCTGATCTGCGGAGTCAAAGCTCACGGCAGGAGTTTCCAGAAACTGACTGGTCTCCTCATGAGTTTTCAACAAGGACTCTACCTGCTCGCGAAGAGATGCGTCCCCCTGGCAGGCTTGATCCAGATACGCCTGCCGATCCGCCGGGTCAGCGATCTCGATGGCTTGGAGAAAAATCGTACGTTCTGACATGGTGGCGTCCGCTTCGGTGGTCTGGCTCAACTCGCCTTGTGACGGATGTCAAATCCGATGGGATGGGCGATTGTGATCAAGAAAGGAGCGGGGGAAAACCAATCCTCCCGAGATCCGTGGCGATTTCCGGGGCTGAGGAGCGCCAAGAATTTGGAAGTTTTCTCGTCAAAATTCGTAGGAGGGTCTGCTCTCCCCATCAAGACGGCGGGTCGTCTTGCCGTATCTCCCGAAGCAGCCACGCTTTAGCGAAGGACCAGAGGCGGTCGGCGGTTCGCTCGGGGATGTCGAGAATTTCTGCCGCCTCGCGAAGCGGAAACCCCGCGAAGTAGCGGAGCTTCACCAGTTCACACGCGGAGGCGTCGACCGTTGAAAATCGGTCAAGAGCCTCATCCAAAACCTCGAGTTGATCGTCGGAGGATTCCATGGGAAGCAGATCGACATTGACGGTGATCTGTTGCAGATGTCCGCCATGCTTCTCCCGATTTCGCCGTCGAGCCCGGTCGATCAGAATCCGCCGCATCGCTTCGGCCGCAGCCCCATAGAAATGGCGCCGGCTATGCCATTGTTGGGAGTAATCGATGTCGACCAGTCTCAGGTAGGCTTCGTGGACCAAGGCGGTCGCCTGCAGCGTTTGTCCCGGCCGTTCGTTGTCGATCTGCTTTGCTGCAAGTTTCCGGAGTTCGTCGTAGACAAGCGGCATCAACAACTCCGCCGCACGCGAGTCGCCGGAATCCATCTTCACGAGGAGCTGAGTGACGTCGTTCATCGGAACCTGCTTGCGATGATCCGCTCACGTGGTGGAGACTTTGAAAAACGATTCTTCTGGGACACAAAGGAAGCAGCCGTTCCAGTCGCAGGAGGCTAACGCCCCGCCGCTCGGCGTCGAGACGAGGGAAAGGACGTTTGATGCTCACCTCCTTAACGATATCACACAAGGAGAAGCGGCTCATCCCTGACAGGTGCGGGCGACTTCGCGGATGAGTTCAATCGCTTCGTCCAAATCCGGAACATCCGCACCAGGAACACGGCCGCCGCGGTCACATTCCCCCAGAAGCAGCAAGAGTTCAAAGTCGGGGTGTTCCTGAAGCCGACGATAGGCGCGTGCTCCGAGGGTGCCATCGAGGATTTTGTGGGTGTCCATGTGGTGTTCGATCAGCCACGTGGTTCGTTCGGAAATGGCCCCTTCCAGGGCTTCTACCCCCGTGGCGACATGGTCCAGCGGATCAATCGCCTTCCCCACATCATGTAAGAGCGCCGCCAGCAAAAACTCTTCGTCATAGGGCATCGCCTCATAGGCCAAATCAAAGACCTGCAAACTGTGATAGAGAGCGTCTCCTTCGGGATGATACCGTTTGCTTTGCCCCACTTGTTCCAAGGGGATCAGCAGCAATCGGTAGAGTTCGAATCGATCGATCTCATGGTCCATTGTCGTTTGGACCTCTATCAGATCGAGATCAGGATATTCCTGGGTCAGCAGGGATTCCAACTCCATGAGGTTGGCCCGTTCGATCGGTTTTCCTGTGATCGAGCTTTTGAAGACATAGTGTGCCTGATCCGCGGCATAGCAGGTCAGCTCAACGGGAAACTTCTCATGCACATGGATGTGCGTGAAGACCCGTTCCTCGCCATGTTTGCGGACCTGCTTCTGTTCGATATCAAAGAACAGCCCCTGTTCATCCAACGTCCCAGCGATGGCCTCGATGCTGCTGGTAAAGAGATGGATGTCGACGTCGCTGCCATGTCGCACGTGCCCGGTCAGTGTGCTGCCAATCAGCCGGGGCTTAAAGTCACGCAGGAGCGTCATCATCCGATAAGCGGTCAGACGCATATCTCGGAGGTTGTCGAAGCGGCGGTCCCCTTCATACAGCGAGACAAACCGCTGAATTTCGTCCCGAATTTCCGCGTTTGAGGGGAGTAGCGAGGGTTTAACCCAACCTCGGCAGATTCTCCGACCGGCTTTCATTTTGGCGCGGTAATACTCGGACTCTTGTCGCGTGTACATTAGCCGGGCGGCCTCAAACGTGATCTGCCGCCGCACTTTGTCAGAATTCATGGTGGTTGCGTCGATATTTGATTGGCAGCCCTTCCAAGCGACGCCGGGCTAGAAAGACTCTACGTCGAGTCGAGGGGGAGGTCAAGACAATTTGCACTGTGCCTTCCAGCTGAAGTTCTCCATAACATTGGGGACGTATCTAAGTTGTTATGCCAGGATCTCCTCCACGACGTGCCCGGACACATCGGTCAGGCGAAAGTCGCGGCCTTGGAAGCGGTAGGTCATCTTTTCGTGGTCTATGCCGAGCAAGTGGAGCATGGTCGCGTGCAGGTCGTGGACATGGAACACGTTTTCGACGGCGTTATAGCCGAGTTCGTCGGTGGCTCCGTAGCTTGTCCCCGGCTTGATGCCACCGCCGCACATGAACATGGAGAACCCTTTGATATGGTGGTCGCGGCCGGTTCCCTGGGCCATAGGCGTGCGACCGAATTCTCCGGTCCAGACGACCAACGTATCCTTGAGCATGTCTCGATTCTTAAGATCTTGGATCAGCGCCGCAGTCCCTTGGTCGACGAGACGGGCGGTCGTTTCGACGCCCCCTTTCACGTTGCCATGGTGGTCCCAGCCCCGGTGGTAGAGCTGAATGAACCGGACGCCGCGTTCGGCGAGCCGGCGAGCGAGGAGACAATTGGAAGCGAATGAGCCATCGGCTCCGGGGGTGCCGTAAAGATCAAGGACATTTTTCGGTTCCCCGGAAAGATCCATCAGTTCAGGGACACTGGTCTGCATCCGAAACGCCATTTCGTATTGGGCAATGCGCGTCGCGATCTCCGGGTCGTCCACGGTCTCCCGGTGCAGTTGATTGAGTTGGTTGATGGCGCTGACGACGTTGCCTTGGGCATCGCGAGGAACGCCTTTCGGATTGCCGACATAGAGAACGGGATCTCCCTTGGAATGAAATTGCACTCCCTGAAATCGGCTAGGAAGAAATCCGCTGTGCCATTGCCGGGCGGCGATCGGTTGGTTTTGGCCCCCTCCGACGGACGTCAACACAACGAATCCCGGTAGGTTGTCGCTCTCGCTTCCGAGTCCATATTGAATCCAGGCTCCCATGCTCGGGCGACCGGAAATCTGAGTTCCTGTGTTCAGAAATGTGTGGGCCGGATCGTGGTTGATCTGCTCGGTCTTCAATGAGCGGATTACGCACAATTCATCGGCCACGGATCCGATGTGTGGAAACACATTCGCCAACTGTTGTCCCGAGTCGCCGTACTTCTCGAATTGATGTTGGGGAGCCATGCAGGTGAGCTGCCGTCCCTGGAGTTGGGCGATCGGTTGACCCTGAGTGAACGACTCCGGCATCGGCTGGCCATCCATCTCGGCCAGTTTCGGTTTGTAGTCAAGAGTCTCCAGGTGGGACGGGCCACCTGCCATCACGAGAAAAATGACACGTTTGGCCTTGGCGGGAAAATGGAGTGGGTTCACGACTCCTGTCCACTGCGCGGACTCCGAAGCATCCTGGGCTTGTGATGTGTGATGGAGCAGCGACGACAGAGCCAATGTCCCGACTCCGATCGAACTCCGTCCCAGGAACGAGCGTCGGTGAAAGTTGAGCGGTTGGGGCGACTCACGATCGGATCGAGCAGAGGCGAAGGTGTCCATAGGAATTCTCAATGGGGGCGACGGCGAACTTGCCATCGGTGTACAATTCGCGATGTTTCCAACACCCAATCTATTTATTGTCGAGGCGGGAGGCAATCTCCCGTCACGACCACAAGACGACTGACGGGAAAGGTTCTCCGTGTTTTCCGGCGTGCGACTCTTCGGTTGGCTGGTCTGGGCGCTGTTGCTTGCTGGGGTGTTGCGACTTCATCAGCAGCCGATTGCCGCAGAGCATTCGATCTGCGGTCCCTGGGGGTGTGGACCGCCGATGAATGCGCTGATCGCCTGTCACCTCGCGTGGCTGGTGGCCTTGGTGCCGGTGGCGGTGATTGTCCCCGCTCGACTCAGTCCTCGAGTTGCACGAGTCACCGGTTGGACGCTGATTCTGACGTCCCTGGCAGCTGTGATTGGAGTGATGGTCTACGAATCGCTGTTCTGGTTGCAGATTGTCCATGAGTCGCTTCAGGGGTATTTTGGCCATCGTGTCCTGTTTGTGCTGGCAACCTGGACGGACTTGCCCATCGTTCAGACTTTTCTACTGGGGGTGGTGTTCCTCTTCCGAGGCGCTGGCGAGGATCGTCCCGTCGTCGAGTCGCCGCAATAAGAAGTGACCGGGAAATTCCTGTCGCGTCCTCGAAGCATTGAATAAGGACAGCCCCGGAGGGGCGAAAG
>JAGQQQ010000766.1 GCA_020426125.1 Planctomycetaceae bacterium | reverse complement strand
GCGCGATCCACCTCAATCGCCAACGCCCAGTCGACCATGCCACTCGACGAAAAATCCCCCGCGATCGATGCCCGTTCGCGGGGGAGAGTCATTTTCTTAATTTCGTGGGAAATTGGGTCCATCACATTTGAGATTGAAGTGTCAGTAACGTGAGGACCGCTCCGCTCCAGGTTGCGATCAGAACTCCGAGAAACGACACTTTCGAAAGGTACTTTTCCAACGAATCCGTGAAGGCCGGGCGAGGTCTGGGCACAACCAACGCCTGTTCTCGCAAATCGTCACAGAGTCCCTCTAGAAATTGGAGTCCAACCGGGCTATTCATCGCAGTCATGCGCTCACCTTGAATGTTGACTTCGCAAGCGGAAAAGAAAAACCGGCGAAGGGTGCTTGAAAAGAGTCTCCCGATGCGACGGTGGCTGTGCCACCGTTATCGGAAAAATGGGATTTGTCCCACCACTACAAATCGGCGTTTGTCAAACCGGGCATTCAAGGCAGAGGGGGGAATTCAAGGAGTCCCCCCAAAGTCTGATGGTCAACAAGGACCGTGCTTCCTCTGCGGGTTACGCAGCCTTTGAGGATTCTTTGACTTTCCACCCCCACACCTGTCGGAGTTCAGTCTGGGGGCAGGGGTGGCGTTGAAAATTTCAATGGAACGGCAAGTAGCCATATCCCTGTGATTGCCGATTTGCCACGGTTGTCAACGCTGAGGTGGCGATCGAAACCCCTTCGGCGACCATCGATTCGGCGTAGCCCTTATAGTTCAAGGCCTGACCGCAGACCTGGATGTCGACTCCAGCTTCGCGGAGCTTTTCGATCAGACGTAAGTGGGGATTCTCCTCGCCTCCGAATCGCTGCGCGTAGAGTTCGCTTTTAAGAACGGCATCGGTCGCGTTGCCATGTAGCACGATCGTAAGTTTGACGTCCTGGGCTGTTAGCCCTGCGGTGCCGTAGAGGTTCAGCAGCCGAGCGGCTCGGTCGAGTCCCTTATTGACCTCGTTCGGTTTCGCGGAAGACGTCACGTCGATGACAAGCTTGGCGCCCACCATCGGGACATCTTCCGCATTCTTCATCGCAACCACGCCCCCATATCCCGAAATAATGGGATACTCCAAAGGCTTGAGGCCGCCGGACTTGGCCTTGATGAACGTGACGAAATAGTTCTCTTTGAGCAGGTCAGAGGACTCTCCCGTCTTTTGAAATCCCGACTGAACCACTTCGCTCTCAAAGACCTCTTGTCCCGCCCTGACATGGCCCAATGTCCATTCCGAAGAAACCCCTGGAATCCGCCGAAAGTCGACGAGGATCACCCGTCCCCCAGGTTTCAGAGCACGATGCACGGACGCCATGGTCTTCAATGGAAACTCGAAGTGATGAAAGGTGTCACAGATATAGGCCACATCCACTGACTCCGCTGGAAGTTCCGTCGAATCCGCAGTGCAGAGAACCGTTTCGACGTTGTTCAGTCCGGCTTCCCGCGATGTCCGCTCGACATGGTCCAGAAAATTCTGAGCGATGTCGACTGCGAACACTCGCCCTTTCGGGCCAACCTTTTCCGCAAACATCCGGGTGAAAAGTCCCGTCCCGGCGCCAATATCAGCGACGGTCAACCCAGGCTCAAGACCACATGCGTCGACGATCTTCTCACGGTTGGCGTAGACTTCTCGACTTTCCACCTCGAAACGCTCAACAAAAGACTTCGGATCCGGATCCTCAAACGAGTTATTCACGCCAGGGCGAACACTCACCTCCTGACCCGAACAGACGTCCTCTGCGATTAGAAATGGAATGACAGTAACAAACAGGCACCGAATCAATCGGACTCGGGAATGAGCGACCATGGGAACCTCCCTCCTAAACCGGACAATCTATCAGTAGACTTCGATCTCACTGGGCAACTCCGAGAGACCACGATTGTATCGTAGCCAGACGATCCCCGCGTCGCATCCCGATGGGGGAAACTCCAACGATGTCGATCGGACCACTGTTACAGGAAGGGGGCCATTTTTCTAAGGGTGCGTTGACCTTGGCGCCAAAGATTTGGGAAAAATCGACCGGCACGTCAAAAAATCCCTGAACGCGGAACTTGTCTTGCGGGAACGCAGTCGCTTATACTCCCCGACTTGCGGAATTTTGCCACGATCGCAGTGTAATCGGCGAACGGGTTCGACCCGGTGTGTCGTCAGTACATGTTTTGTACTCAGTCAGAGGACTGGTTGGCTGGCAAATTTTCAATGGTAGACTCAGCGCGTTCAGCATTTTGATATTTTGGAGTGAGAGGCGATGAAGGTCCGCTCGAGTGTGAAGAGAATCTGCGAGCATTGTAAGCTCGTACGACGGAAAGGGCGGAACTATGTGATCTGCTCCGCGAACCCCCGTCACAAACAACGTCAGGGGTAGGGCCGATTCCCGAATCAGGCCGAATTCGAGAAAAGCCAGCGATCGTTCGAAAGAAGTCTGGGTTCTCGAACAAGCAACGTAGAGCCGCTGGAAACTATCGCTGCTTGTCCCAGGTCCGGTATTCTGCAAGACTCGAATTTGCGTCACGACCACTGTTGTCGAAAACCGACGCATCAAAACATTGTTCCGTCAGTTTTGGCGAGGAACACAAATTGGATCCTTGGAGGTTCGGAGTCAAGTCGTAACAGTCACTTGATCCCGTTCAATTAGGAATAAGACGTATGCCTCGTGTACTTGGTGTCGACATCCCCAACGACAAGCCGACACATGTTTCACTCACGTATCTGCACGGAATTGGGCCGGCGAAATCCCTTGAAATCTGCCGCAATTTGGAGTTGGATCCTCAGCGCCGGGCACGTGAATTGTCAGACGATGACATTCAGCGAATCAACAGCACTCTCGACACCCAGTATGTGGTGGAAGGACAACTGCGGCGGCAGACGGCTGAGAACATCGGTCGGTTGAAGTCGATCCAGTGCTATCGTGGCCTTCGTCACCGGCGTGGCCTTCCTGTTCGTGGCCAAAATACGCAATCAAATGCACGGACCCGTAAGGGTGCCAAGAAAACTGTTGCAGGGAAGAAGGGCGTCAAGGATATGCGTCACTAATCGACTCGACGGACATCAGTCGGTTGAGATTTGCCGACTCGGGTTGGTATCGCTTCAGTCATTTTATGAAGTGGAAAGTGTTCAAGCTGAGTCTCGCACATCCAGATCATTGAAAATCAGATCGTATGCCAACAGACTTTGGCATGACGGGTGTGTACGCAAGAAAGACGAGTGAGATTCAGAACGTCTATGATCAGTTGTGGGGATCACGGGAGATGAACTCGCCGGATCTTCGAAGAATCCGGTGAAACGGAATCGGTTTTTCTCCCATCGTGATGACAAACGGTCAGGATTCCTGACCAAAGGATCAAGCCAGTGGCGAAAGTGAAGCAAAAGAAACGGACTCGCCGAAATGTGACGCGAGGAATCGCTCATATCAAGGCGACTTTCAATAACACAATCGTGTCGATCACGGACACGAATGGCGATGCTCTGTGCTGGGCATCGGCTGGAACTGTCGGTTTCAAGGGGTCGCGCAAGAGCACTCCATTTGCCGCTCAGCGAGCTGCGGAAACTTGTGCGGACCGAGCCCGGAAATTTGGAATCCGCGAGCTTGAAGTTCGTGTCAAAGGTCCCGGGTCAGGTCGTGAAAGCGCCATTACCGGCCTGCAAGTGGGTGGCATCTCGATCAAGGCGATTGAGGATGTGACGCCATTGCCCCACAACGGGTGTCGTCCTCGCAAACGCCGCCGGGTCTGATCCTGACTCGTCTTTTCCGTCAGGCTGCACAACTTCAGCCAATCTGATTCAGTCAAACTGATTCAGCGATACTGAGACGGCTTTGTGAAGAATCAGAGTCTCCGGAACTCACCGCTCAGTCAATACGTTCCGCCCTCCCCTCCCTTACATCCGCCAGGAGTATGAACCGTGAGAATTCGTTGGCGAAACCTCGAACTTCCCAGTCGCGTGGTGATGGCCGAGAGCGACGACCCCAAGATTTATGGGGCCTTCGTTGCCGAGCCATTTGAACGCGGGTTTGGTCACACAATCGCGAACAGTCTCCGCCGAATCTTGTTGTCGAGCCTGGAAGGGAGCGCCGTGACGCGCGTTCGGATCGCGGGAGTTCAACACGAGTTCACCACGATTCCTGGGGTGGTTGAGGACATCACTGACATTTGTCTGAACTTGAAGTCGCTGGTGGTGCGGAATCATTCAAGCACTGCCAAGACCCTCCGGATTGAACGACATGAACGTGGTGTCGTGACCGGCGCTGACGTAATCACGGACGATCAAGTGGAAGTGATCAACAAAGATCTGATTATCGCCACAATGACGGACGATGTTCCCCTTAGTATGGAACTGACCGTCGAAAATGGACGGGGTTATCTGCCGGCAACCGAAATTCACGAGAAGAATCCGGAATTGGGAGTGATTCCTCTCGATGCCGCCTTCTCTCCTGTCACCCGTGTCCGATACAACGTCGAGGAAACCCGTGTCGGCCAGCGGACAAACTACGACAAACTGACTTTGGAGATCTGGACAGATGGCACCATCAGGCCGGAGATGGCGTTGGTGGAGGCCGCAAAGATTCTCCGCAAGCACCTGAATCCATTCATCAACTACCAGGAGCCGGGACCGGAGTTACCGCCGGAGGCTGGTCTCAAGGGGATGCTCGAAGCCACTGGGTATTCTCCCATCGATCTCGAACTCGAAGAGAAACTCCAGCAGAGCTTGGCCGAACTGAACTTGTCTGTCCGGGCGACCAACTGTCTTGAGTCTGAGGGAATCACTTCCGTGCGAGACTTGGTCACCCGAACCGAAGATCAATTGTTAACCGTCCGGAACTTTGGCGAGACAACCTTGTATGAAGTTCGTGATCGCTTGAATGAACTGGGATTGCGTCTGGGAATGCGAATTCCAGAACGGAGCAGAAAATAGAACCCAGATCGTCTCGTCGTCGATCTATCTAGCGTCGAATCATGTGGTGTTGACGCAATTTTGAAGCACCCTGAAGGTTCTACTGGTTTTGACAGTAGCCAAAGTGAGAGAGAGCCATGAGGCATCGTGTTAAAGGTCGAACACTCGGACGAAACGCCAGCCATCGCAAGGCGATGTTTCGCAACATGGCCGCCAGCCTGATCAAGACTGTCCGCGTGGATGAGGATGCCGAAGGCGCTCCCAAAACGCCCGGTCGAATCGTCACAACCGTCGCGAAGGCAAAAGAACTTCGACCGTTCGTTGAGAAACTCGTGACTCTCGCCAAGAAGGCGCTGCCTCATGAGGAGCGTGCCCAACAGTTCGCGACAACAGCGGAGCGGAGCAGCAACGAATGGAAATCTTGGAGGAATTCCGAAAAATGGCAGCAATGGGCACAAGCGATGGCTCCTGCCGTGGACGCGCGACGACGTGCGTTTGCGATGCTTCGTGATAAAGAGGCAGTTGATATTCTGTTTTCGGAGTTGGCTCCTCGCTTCGAGGAACGACAAGGGGGCTACACTCGGATTCTGCGACTCCCCAATCGCCGCCTCGGAGATGCGGGCGAACAGGCACTGATTGAGTTCGTGGGTGAGAGAGATCGGACCCGTCAGCGGCGGGCCGCTCCCATGGTCGTCAGTGACTCTCCAGTCCCTTCCCAAGAGCCAACAAGTCCGCCTGATGAAGAGCCAACA
>JAGQQQ010000765.1 GCA_020426125.1 Planctomycetaceae bacterium | reverse complement strand
ATCTCCGACTTCAGGGATTGAAGTCGAGTCAGTTTCTCCTGGCGGTCTTTTTCCACAGTGGCAATCTGGGACTCGAACCGGGCCTTGTTGGCCTTTTCATCGGTGGCCATCTTCAACTGATCGGTGGCCCTTTGTATTGATTCTTGAACGGTTCTCTTCTGATCCTCGGAAACGTCCGTCACCCCTTCCAGACGCTTCTTCAATTCTTCAATGTCGTCCGGCTTCAGTTCCGCCGCAGGTTGTCCGACGGACGATATTTCTGGCGGGATGGGAGGTTGATCCTGCGCACCACCAATCCGGGCAACGACCGACAGCAGCAGGATGCCCAGGAGTTTGGGAAGGAGAAACATGGACCTCAGCATAGCGACGCACAATCCGTGTTGCGTAAGGGGAGATTCCCGAGCGATGGGACGTGATGCGAGACGCTCACCCCTCGTGGCTCATCCAGAATTCTGGCGACGGCCTTCCTTTCGCCGTTCACTCCGTTGACTCAGCAGACTCGTTCACAGGCTTCGAAAAGTCAAATTCGACGAGCGTGTTTCTCGTCCGGAGCACCAATTGCTCGATATCGGATCGACAATGAAACACATAATTGACATTGATTGGGTTCAAGGATTCGTTTTCGTAAAGCTGTTCCCCGGTGCGGCGGTCGTAGACGCGCAGAACACTGCCATGGCTTCCTCGGACGCCTGAGAATTCGCCCCCTTCGTCCATCGGGTGTTGGGGATATCTGGATTCGGCCGTTACGAAGACGGGGAAATCGACCGGCTGATCGAGCGGAAAGACAGTGCTCGACATCGGTTTTTGCCAACGGAGCCTTGCCGTTTCAGCGTTCAGCGATAGCAAGGAACCATCAAGGTAAATCCGTCGGTATCCCCGTTGACGCTGGGGCGCGTTCGTCAACCAGGGGTCCTCGACCGGCCCCGAGATCGCGACAAGCAGATCATCCGAGCCCAGGCTACAGGCGACCTGTTCCACCTGTTCCGGAATCTCAAGTTCGATGGAGTGTTCGTCATGCCCCGTCTCCAGGTTGATCACATGCAAATTTCCAGACAATTCCAACAAGCCGACCCAACGGTGATCTATCTGAAACGGAACGCACCCAGGGGAGGACTCCCGATCCCACTGGCTGACTCCGGTGATCAGATCGAAGAATTCGAGCTGAACACCGGGCGAGGACTGAGGATCAGTGTTCATGGCGTCCCTTATGCACAGAACACGCCCTCCTTGGCTCCAGACGATCTCCTCCGGTGAAACAGGGCTATCCCGTTTCGCGACGAGTCGGCCATCGAGAGGACTGAAGACGGACACAGTCGATTCCCCTTCGGAAATCTGAGCGATGCCACGTCGGTCTCCGAAATGCCAGGCGCGAGGGGGCACGTGATACCGCCGCCAGAGTTCATCCCCCGTAGTCGGGTCAATCGCCACCAGCATTCCCTGCTGTTGAAGGCACATCAGACCCGCATCCACGGGGCCAACCGACACAGCCGGGTGTCCGAATTCATTGAGTCTGCGAAAATCCACCTCGTGAAACCCCGCTCGTTGGGGGAGTTGTTGTTCCACAAAACTGAGCTTGATGTTGGAGACATCCCCCAACGTGTCCACGGCCTGCTTGGCAGGCGGCCAGAGGCGATTGCTGCTCCGCGCTCCAGAAAGGTCGAACGGCGTCAGCCCAAACAGTTCCGAGCCGGTTTGAAAAATCAGGAGGTCGCCAATCCCCCAGCCGTGTGTCAGATCATGCTGGGGACGCAGGAATCGAGACGTCGACGGCAGATACCCCATCCATTCCTGGGTCCAGCGAGTCCCGGAATATCGAACTCCCTGGCATCCCGGCCAGTCGATCTCGACATTCAGATGGGAAAACAGATCGCCCGCGAGATTGGTGACGGGAATTTGTGAGAAGAACACACGTGACGAACTTCGCGACTTCGCGGTGACTCGTGGTATACGTTCAGGCCAGGTCGTGACCGAAGTCTCTTCAGATTCCTTGGAAGAGGAATTCTGTGCCAGCCAGTCGGCCACCGTCCCTCCCTGTGGAAGGGCCAGATCGCCGGGCAAACTCACCAATTGATCTCGCCAGAATTCCCCCCCTGGATTGTCTTTCCGCATTTTGTGAAGGGCGACCAGCGCGGCATAGGCGCCGGCTCGCATTCCCGGTTCGTCTCCAGTCGTGGCACGGATCAACGCCGACTGCAAGCGGACCCATTCCGTTAAGTTCGTGGGCGGAGCCACCTCGGCAAAGAGAATGTCGGCGTGCAACGGAGTTGCTTCGAGCCAACGCAACCATTGGAGTTGGTCGGCCGTCGACGTCATCGGATTGCTTTCGAACTGCTCCCGAATCTTGGAGACTAAGCGATCCGACCGTTGGGGAGACTCCGAGTCGAGTTGATTCAGTCTCGACTGAGACCAACGGTCGATGCGACAGCGAACGTCCTCAGCCGTTCGGAGATGTCCGTGCAAATCGGCTTTCGCCGCCTCGCGAAGGGTCCGGCAGAGTTCCGGCCAGGAATCGAGTTTCATCGCGACCTGACAACGACGCCGAAAGAACTCCGCCTGTTCGTTGGCCGTCAGGTTCAGTTCACTAAGTACCTCTCGCGCGAGGTCAGTGGTGGTTGGATCCTTCAGCAGTTCCAGCAACGCGAGCACCATCGCGGATCGATCGCGGGCAGAGAGAGACTCCTGCGACTGGGCAGACTCGATGGCCACCCACAACCGGTCGTTTGTCTCTTCCCCAAGAGCCGCTTCCAATTCCGTCAGTCCGGTTTGCGAGGAGAGTTCCTCCCCGGAGACGGGAAGCTCACGGAGGCCATCCAGCGACACTTCCCAAAGTTGATCGCCAACCGCGAACAGATTTCTCAGTCGCCGCTCCCGCAATAAGACATTGTCTTCCACGGGGATCGCTTGCTGAACGACTTGGGGAATGGAGAGTCGGCCATCGGCCAAATCGATTGTGCCGAAGTAATCTCCGGCAACGGGAAACCGATAGCGGCCGTCGATCACAACGCCCTGGCCATCGGGAACGGGGATTTCCGTCCGCCAGATCAGGCCTCCCGTTTCGAGGGACCTCGCTGACACCGTCTGATGTCCCACCGTTACGACGGCCTGATTGGTGTCATCCAGAACGAGGAACAAGCCATCTTCACGGGGCGCTCGCCATCGCAAGCGCCCCGTCCGTTGATCATGAACCTGGACGTGATCGGTGTCCGGCATCGCGAACACGACAGCGTCCTCAAAAAGCAGAGTCTGTGCTTCTCTCCAACCTGCCAGATCATGAAATCGCAATTCCAGCGGATCAATCTCCAATGGCTTGATCAACGGTGTCGCCCGCTTACCGGGATAACGCGAGGCCCATGTCAATTCCTCGCGAAGCGTATCAAACTGAAAGACCCCGCCTGCGGCGGTCTGACCGAACAGGAACGGTCCGGATGGCTGAAGATGGCAGTTCACACCGTGTCGCGAAAGGTCCTCCGCGAGCGGGACGAGCGTCTTACCGATCGGATCACTCTGCAGAATCTTTCCCGAGCGAGGATCCAGTCTCAGCAGATCGATGGAACGCCTTTTCTCGCTTTCTGCGAGGACGAACAGTCCGTGTGGCATGACGGTCGGAACGGACAACAGGCACAAATTGTCTCCTTGTCGTCCCGCCTGTCGCCAGAGTTCCTCACCCGTTTCCAGATTCAGAGCGAGCAACCGATTGGCCGGAAAGGACTTTCGCTTTTCCAAAGGGACTCGCCGTTGATCCGGGTTGTTCAGCTTCGCCTGGTCCGCCTCCGGAACGGACTCGACGAGATGCAGCGTATTCTCGAAGACACCTAGACCCGTTTGCAGGGTTTCACGAAATGCCAAGTGCCCGAATTCCCAGGACATCTGCCGATAGACATTGGAATCCCCGAGCCCTTGAACGTCTCGGTCCTTGTAAAGGCTGGTGACCGCCGGAGAACGCTGCCACTGAAGTTTTCCCGTCAACCGATCGAAGCAACGCAGGTCCCAGCCGTTGCTCAGCACCACTCTGTCGCCCGCTACGGCCACATCCCAAACGGGCAGGGGGGCAATACCGTTGATTCTCAGATAATGGTCTAGCGATGGTACGACCTCCTGGACCGACTTCGTGAATCCCGCGTCGGCGGCCCAGGAACTGGGTGTTGCCTCGGTCTTCTCGACGGTTCCGATCCTTTGGGGGCGCTCCCCGGACGGCGTCGTCAGCGGGTCTAGAAAGTCCGTCGATTCGCCGGCAAGTTCGAGTGACCAGCGCGATTGTGCGAGTTGCCCTTGGTCGAGATAGGTCAGGCCGACGAGTTTCTGCGCCCGTTTTCCGGATGGCGCCAGACGGTATCGATTGGCGACGGCCTGCAACGCGGCGAGATCCTGATCGGCTATTGCCTGTTCCAATTCCCGAACAGCCGAATTCTCCAGTCGACGAACGAAAGCGTCTTGTCCCGCGATGGGGAGTCCCTGAAAAAACTGCTCCGCAAAAACGGCTGGACCGAGGAAGCGCCCGTCCGTTTCCACCATCTGCTCCGGCGACGGAGCAAGAAACGCCGGAATGGCCTCGCTGACTTTTGCCCAGTCCCCATTGGACGCCGCCTTCTGGATCCGGTCCGCCGCCGCCGAGAGGCCGACATCAGTCAGAAACGTCATCGACCGCGAGTAATTTTCCCCGTGCGGCTCGTCCGCTACGACTCTCCGATGGATTCCCACCCCGACGAACACAGAGCCCAGGAGCAGAGTGGCCAGCCACCGAATCCTACGTTCTTCTGGCAGAGCCCAACCGCCATCCCCCAACCGGAGAAAAGAGCAAATCGCGACAATTCGAAGCCGTCCACTCACGCCGCAAGTTCCATTGACGACAAGAAATACGGGATCAGATCAGACCCGGAGTATACCGACCTGCAATCAGGAAGCGTTAGGGCGATGTGGCCGATGGCCAGCAAAATCAAAAAGTCCCTCTTTTTTGCCTCGCTGAAATCTTCCGTGTTCATGAAGAATCCCCTGGCAACAATTGCCGAAACTCGGCTCGACTCAGATTTTGAAATGCCGTAGTCTCCGCTCGATTGGCACGGACGCCAACCGCAAAGGAGTGCGCATGTACAAGTTTTTGCTCGCGAATCGCTATCTGCGAACGCGGTTCATTGCTTTGGCCAGCATTATCAGCGTCACGCTGGGCGTCGCGACGATGATCGTCGTGAATAGCGTGATGAGCGGGTTCTCGTCCCAAATGAAGGACCGAATCCACGGTATCCTCGCCGATGTGATGGTCGAGACCACGAGCATGGACGGCGCCCACGACCCCGATGCGCTGATGCGGGAAGTCGAACAGATTGCCGGCCCGTATATCGAAGCCATGACCCCGACCGTCGAAATCTACGGCATGATGAGCTTTCGCTGGGGCGGGCAGGACATCAATCGTCCGGTCACCTTGATCGGCATCGTCCCCGAAGGCAAAGACGCCGTTAGTCCATTGCGACATTATCTCATGAGTCGACAGTCCATCTACGAAAATGATGAACTCGTGCGTGGGCCGCTTCGCGACATGAGCGAGGATCTCGACTGGAGCCTCACCGATGAGGCCATCGAGGCTCGTGAAAGCTGGTTAATGTTCAAGGATCTCCGGGAACAGTTCGAACAGGAGTATGGTTCCAAAACGCGACCCGGCACCGATCAGATCATTCGCGATGTCATCGAGGAAAATCCGGCTGCGGATCCCTTCAATCAGGTTCAACTCACGGCTGCGGAGGAACCTGCGGAAGTTCCAACTCCCGAAGGGACGGCGGTCGATGGCACAATGAGAGACGTCGTCGCCGATCCGTTCGCCCTCCCCGGAGTCGAGAACTCTCAGCTTCCCAGCCAAGTCGAGCAGCGCGATCCCTCCAAACCGGCTGCCGGTCGCGTCTACGTGGGAGCCGGACTCGTCAGTTTCCCGACTCGAGACGAGAAGACTGGCAAAACGGAAACCATCTACATGGTTCAACCAGGGCAGGACGTCATTCTGACAACCGTCAAAACGGGGCAGCCTCAGCCAGCCAGTTTCGAGGCGACCATTGTGGACGTCTTCAAAAGTGGAATGAGTGAGTACGACTCGACACTGGTGTTCTGCAATCTCGAGGAACTCCAATACGTTCGCGGAATGTTGACCGGGCCCGATCCGACCCGCCCCCATGAAAACCTGGATTGGAAGCAAGGGGCGATCACTTCTCTCCAAATCAAGCTGAAAAACTACGCGGACGCCCCTGAAGTCATTAAACGTCTTCGGGGGGCGCTCGACTACAAGTTCCAAGTTCGCACTTGGGAACAAAAACAGGGTCCGCTTCTGGATGCAGTCGCTGTGGAATCGGCGATTCTGAATGTGCTCCTGTTTCTCATCATTACCGTCGCCGGGTTTGGTATCCTCGCCATCTTCTACATGATTGTTGTTGAGAAAACTCGTGACATTGGAATCATGAAGGCTCTCGGCGCCAGTTCCGGGGGAGTGATGTCGATCTTTGTCGGTTATGGTCTTGCCCTCGGAATCGTAGGCTCCGGGGCAGGTGTGGTGCTGGGGCTTCTGTTCGTTCACTACATCAACGAAATCGAGAGCGTCGTCTCCAGTATCACTGGACGGAAAGTCTTCGATGAAACCATCTATTACTTCCACGAGATCCCGACAGTCGTTCACCCGCTCATGGTTTGCTGGGTCGCTCTAGGAGCGATGGTCATCGCCGTTCTGGCGAGCGTCCTCCCCGCGAGACGAGCCTCCCAACTCCACCCCGTCCAAGCCTTGAGATATGAATAACCGTCGCAACGTCCGCCAACGCGAGGCTCCCCCGTCTCCCAGTGGACTTTCAAGGAATCGATCCCGTAATCAGGGGCCAGTGATCACGTACGACGGAAATCATGCGACCGAACCCCGGCCCCTCACCCCCGACCCCCACTCCCCACTCACCTCCCCCCTTTCTCCCTTAACGCGACAAAAAACCCCTTTCCCCCCCAAACTCTCGACAAAACGGATCGCAAAGGGGAACAACCCGT
>JAGQQQ010000764.1 GCA_020426125.1 Planctomycetaceae bacterium | reverse complement strand
CGAATACCTGGTCGGAAGACGGGACGGTCGCGCTCGCGGGGACGTCATTCAGTGACGATGGCCGCTACGTCACCTACGGCGTTCAAGACGGCGGGTCCGACTGGCGGGTCTGGAAGATCATGGACATCAAAACCCGGACCGTGCTCGATGAGGAACTGAATTGGATCAAGTTCAATACCCCGGCCTGGACGCCCGATGGCGAAGGGTTCTTCTATGCTCGCTTCCCGGAACCGGAGGAAGGGGCCGAGTTTCAGAATCTGAATCTGAATCACGCGGTTTACTATCACCGAGTGGGGGATCCGCAATCTGAAGACGTGTTGGTTTATCACCGTCCCGAACATCCGAAGTGGGGTTACTATTGCTCCGTCACCGAAGATGGCCGGTATCTCATCATCACGGTCGCCGTCGGGACGGATGACCGGTATCGCGTCTTCTATAAAGATTTGAAAGAACCGTTCGCGGCTCCCGTCTCGCTGATCCCAAATTTCGATCATGAATACAGTTTCATCGGCAATGAGGGGCCCGTCTTCTTCTTCAAGACGGACTTAGACGCTCCGCGAAAGCGTGTGATCGCCATCGACACACGCGGTGTCCCCGCAACGTTGGACATCCCGCGAGACGAAGAAGTACCGCTTCCGGCCCCGCCCCATCGGGAACTGATTCCTCAACAGTCAGAAGCGATGGTCGACGTCTCGCTCGTTGGGAATCTGTTCATTGTCGAAACCTTGAAAGACGCCCGGACGCAGATCAGTTTGTACCGACTCAATGGCGAGTTCCTGCGGAATATTGACTTCCCAGGCATCGGCTCCGCGAGCGGGTTCTCCGGTTCGCGAAGTGATTCCGAGACGTTTTATTCCTTCTCTAGTTTTGACACGCCCCCCAGCATCTTCCGCTACGACCTGTTCACGGGAGAAAGCCACCTGATTCGCCAGGCGGACGTCGACTTCAATCCTCACGACTATGAAGTCAAGCAAGTCTTCTACGAGAGTAAAGACGGCACCCGCGTCCCCATGTTCCTGTCCTACAAGAAGGGAATCCAACTCGACGGCACCAATCCCACACTGCTTTATGGCTATGGAGGTTTCAATATTCCTTTGACGCCGGGTTTCTCGATTAGCCGACTCGCCTGGATGGAAATGGGCGGCGTCTTCGCGATGGCCAACCTCCGCGGTGGCGGAGAATACGGCGAGGTGTGGCACAAGGCCGGCACGAAGCTGCAGAAACAAAATGTCTTTGACGACTTCATCGCCGCCGCCGAATGGTTGATTGAGAACAAGTACACCACGTCCAAGAAGCTCGCGATTCAAGGGGGCAGCAACGGCGGCCTGCTGGTCGGGGCCTGCATGACTCAGCGGCCGGATCTTTATGGAGCCTGTCTACCAGCCGTCGGTGTAATGGACATGTTGCGGTTCCACCAATTCACGGCGGGGCGCTACTGGGTGGACGATTTCGGCTCGGCGGACGATCCGGAGGAGTTCAAAGCCTTGCTCGCATACAGTCCGTACCACAATGTCAAAGAGGGCACCTGCTATCCGCCCACGATGGTCACCACCGCCGACACGGACGACCGAGTGGTTCCCGGACATAGCTTCAAGTTCGCGGCGGCCGTTCAACATGCCCAAGAGTGCGACAGTCCCATTCTGATTCGCATTGAGTCCCGAGCCGGCCACGGAGCCGGAACCCCCACCTCCAAAATGATCGAACGCATCTCCGACGAATGGGCGTTTCTCGTGAAAGTTCTTGGCGTCAAACTTCCGTCCGAGTAGCAAAATTCTCCGTTTCGGCGGTGCCCTCCGGGTACCGCCGTTGTTTTGTAAAACGTCCGTGTTCAAGATCATTCAAAGACCGTGAGTTGACTGATGAGAGTTTTCACTTTCTGTTTGACATTCATCACTTCTCTCCCCGTTTTCGGAGCCGATTGGACCGGTTTCCGCGGCCCCGGGGGACTCGGGATTTCCTCGGAAGCCGATTTCCCCAAAGAATGGTCCCCCGAGAAGAATATCCAGTGGCGAACTCCACTGCCCGGTCCGGGGAATGGGTCTCCCATCGTCGTCGATGGCAAGGTGCTCGTACTCTGTGCGGAAGACCAAGGACAGAAGCGCTCGACGCTTTGCTTTGATCGCCAGACGGGGAAAGAACTTTGGAAGCAGACGGTGTCGTTTCCCGAAGTCGAGGAGACGCACAAGACGAATCCGTTTTGCCCCTCAACGCCCACGAGCGATGGCGACGTCGTCGTGGTGTGGCATCGGTCGGCGGGGATGCACTGTTACGATCTCGATGGCGATACACTCTGGAGTCGCGACCTTGGGCGGTTCGACCACATCTGGGGCGGGGGTTCTTCCCCCATCCTCTTCGAAAATATGGTCATTCAGCTCTGCGGTCCTGGAGAACGGACATTCGTGGTCGCCTTGGACAAAAAAACTGGTGAGACTCTCTGGCAGACACCAACCGAACCGGGAGGGAGCGACAGTTCCAACGGACGGTATATCGGAACCTGGAGCACACCCGTGCTGGTGACCGTTGACGGCCAGCCGCAGTTGCTCGTCCCTTTTCACACCCGACTTGCGGCGCTCGATCCGAAGTCGGGGAAGGAACTCTGGACGGTGTCGGGATTGAGCTTTAAGAAGGGGGATCTGATCTACACCTCTCCCATGGTGGAAAACGGCATCGCCGTGATCATGGGGGGCTTCAACGGCCCTGCGTTCGGACTAACGATTGGCGGAGAAGGAGACGTCACGGACTCCCATCGACTTTGGCATTCGGGAGAACAGGCCAACCCCCAACGAATTGGGTCGGGCGTCGTATTGGGCGGATACCTCTATATGGCCAACGCCGACAATCCGGGGTCGCTGGAGTGCCTGGACATCAAGACGGGCGAGCAGACGTGGTCTGTCCGTCGCACCGACGATGGACCGCACTGGGGGTCAGTGGTCGCTGCCGGCGACACGCTGTACGTCACCGGCCAACGGGGCACCACGCGAGTCTTTCGAGCCAATCCGAAGGAGTATGAACTGATCGCGGAGAATGATCTCAAGGAGCAAAGCAACTCCACGCCCGCCTTGTCCGATGGGGACATCTTCCTGCGGACTTGGGATGCGCTGTACTGTATCAGCGGGGGGTGAGATGGCGGAGAGATGAGAGTTGAGAGTGGGGGTTCTCTCGATCTGGCGGATTCGAGCGTTAGCGTGTTTCGTCCGCTTTGTGGCCCGCCAACTTGTCGGTGATTCTCTTCGCGTGCCACAAAGTCGGGACGTCGACACGGCACTCCGCG
>JAGQQQ010000763.1 GCA_020426125.1 Planctomycetaceae bacterium | reverse complement strand
CGCGCTGGAGCAGGAGCCGCAAGCAGCCGCCGCAGTAGCCGGCCCCCTATGTCAACTCGGCCATAGGAGGCGCTGAGTCCTTCAATTCACTTTGGCACGAGCGCTGCCATGAGGCTGGTCGAAAATTTGTTCGGCCAGCCTGTTCTTAAGACGCATGCCGTCCAGTGACCGCCAAGAATCAGCAACCTCATCAATCAGGACCGAAGATGACCCCGCAAATTGCTCAGGAAATGGTCCCCCTGATCCGAGGCGCGTGATTCAGACCACGGGATTCCTCAGCACCCCAATCGGGCCAATTTCCGCCTCGACGATATCGCCGTGTTTGAGGAATTTTCCCTTTGCTTTGCCAACACCATCGGGGGTTCCTGTTGAGATGATGTCTCCCGGCTGGAGGGTCACGAAGTGGGAGACGAACTCGATGATCGCCGCGACGGGAAAGATCATATCGGCGGTCGTGCCATTCTGTTCGAGTTCTCCGTTGACAGAGAGTTTCAAGCTCAATGCCTGTGGATCATCGCATTCATCGGCCGGAAGCACACAGGGGCCCATCGGGCAGAAAGTGTCATGCCATTTGCCGTGTTGCCAGTCGAAGAAACCGTCCTTGGGACGTTCGGCTCGCGTAGGGTTCGGTCGAAAATTCCGGTCGGAGACATCGTTGACCACGGTGTATCCGGCGACGTAACTCAAAGCGTCACTTTCCCCGACCCGGGAGCACTCCTTTCCGAGAATCACTCCCAGTTCGATCTCCCAGTCAATCTGATCTGGCGAAACGCTGGGAATCCGTATCGGATCTCCGGGATGCGTGAGCGTCGTGGCCGGGGGTTTCATAAACAGATACGGAAAGGTTTTGGCTCGTTCCTCCGCTTTTCCTCCTCCTTCCTGAACGTGCTTGGCGTAGTTTCCTGCCAGAAGGATCAGTTTTCCCGGATCAGCCACGGGAACCAGCAACTTGACCTGGTCCATGGGAATCGCTCCGTCTTGGGGGAGTTCCGCGACGGCTTTCCGCAACCGGGTGTGCTGCCTTCCTCCGGGAAGAAACGGCAGGAGCGAGTCTCCCTTGGCATACTCCAGGCCGGCGGTCGTGAAGATCCGCTCCAAAGGAATGACCGAATCGTCATGGTACACTCCCAAGCCGACGTGACTTTGGTCTAAGAATCGACACAGCCGCATGATAGGTGCCTTCTGCTGGGATCGTGAATGTCTTTAGATCACTCCAGCGGTTCGTCGACCGAGGTCTGGCAAAGTGTATCGAATGTCTCCTCCGACAATCGCCTGGGTCACCCGGCCGGTGACGGATCGTCCATCAAACGGAGTGTTCTTGCTTCGTGAGAGAAACTGGGACGCATCGATGGTCCATTCCATCTCCGGATCAATAATCGCAATATCCGCTGTCGCGCCCGGCCGGAGTGTGCCCGAGTCAATTCCGAAGAGTTTCGCTGGCCCCTGTGTCAACTTCGACAGCAACTCGATCCAGGTCAGGTGGCCTGGTTTGATCAACGCTTCCACACAGAGTGGGATCACGGTTTCCAGTCCAATCATCCCAAACGGAGCCCGATCGATCTCCAGGCTTTTCTTCTCCTCGGCGACGGGCTGATGATCGGACGCAATGACGGTAATGGTGTTATCCTTGAGCCCCTCAATCAGGGCCTGTCGGTGTTCCTCCGTTCGGACCGGGGGATCGACCTTGTAGTGCGTGTCGTAATTGACCATGCATTCGTCGGTCAGCAGAAGGTGGTGCGGCGTGATATCCGCGGAAACTTGTAATCCCCGCTGGATCGCTCGGCGGACTTCATCCACGCTTCGAAGTGAGGAGAGGCTCATCAAATGGACCCGCCCCTCGGTCGTCTCCGCGAGGGCGATATCGCGGCGGACCATGATCTCTTCGGCCGCGGCGGGGATGCCGCGAAGCCCACTGACGGTCGACTGAAACCCCTCGTGCATGATGCCATCATGGACCAGTTCTGGGACTTGGGCGTGATGCAAAATGGGCTTGTCCCAAATTCGGGTGTACTGGAGCGCTCGACGCATGATCTCGGCATTGGCGATGGGCCGTTTTCCATCAGAGAAGGCAATGGCCCCGCCATCGAACAGGCGTCCCATCTCCGCGAGTTCCTGGCCTTCGAGTCCTTTGGTGACAGCTCCAAGCGGAAACACCCGGCTCCACCCGGCCCGTTCTCCTTGCCGGACCACGAACTCCGCCGAGGCGCGGCTGTCAACGACCGGGGACGTATCCGGCAGGCAGACGACTGTGGTAAATCCGCCAGCGAGCGCGGCGGCGGCTCCTGTTCCAATCGTTTCGTCTTCCTCAAATCCCGGCTCACGAAATGCGACGTGGCAATCAATCAACCCAGGACTGACGATCTTGCCTGAAGCGTCAATCGTCTCATTCGCATGTTGGTCCGCCCCTGGCCCTTCGGCAATGCGGCCATCGACGACCCAGAGATCGGCGACGCGATCGACTCCAAAGGCGGGATCGATAATCCGTCCGCCGCGAATCAGCAGCGTCCTCATACTTCGACACTCCGGGCTTTGTGCAGACGGGCCAGCAAGTTCAGGCACGCCATACGGACGAACAGGCCGTTTGTGACCTGATGGAGAATTTGGGAATGGGAGCCGTCCGCTACGTCGGGGGTCAGTTCAACGCCACGGTTGATCGGACCGGGAGCCAACACCAAGACATCCTCTTTCGCCCGGTTGAGCCGCTCGCGGTTCATCCCGAACAAATGCGCGTACTCGGCAATCGACGGAAAAAACGCTCCGCGTTGTCGTTCAAACTGGACGCGGAGAAGGTTGATCACATCCGACTGATCGAGAACGTCGTCAAATCGGTGCGCGACGGCGACACCCAGTTTTTCAATTCCCGGAGGAATCAGTGTGGCTGGACCACAAACGATGACCTTGGCTCCAAGTTTTGTCAGCCCCCAGATATTTGACCTCGCGACACGGCTGTGCTTGATGTCGCCCACGAGAGTGACGGTCTTCCCTGCGAGATTTCCGAGCCGCTCACGGATTGTAAAGATATCAAGGAGCCCCTGAGTGGGGTGTTCATGGGTACCGTCTCCCGCATTCAGAACTCCGCAATCGAGGTGACGGGCAAGGAGATGCGGAGCCCCGGGCGAACTGTGCCGAACGACCATCAGATCGACGCCCATCGCCTGAATGGTGAGGGCCGTGTCGATGAAGG
>JAGQQQ010000762.1 GCA_020426125.1 Planctomycetaceae bacterium | reverse complement strand
ATCGCTGGAAAGTCGAACGTGTGAACGCCTGGCTGCAAAGCTACGGACGCATTGCTATTCGTAAAGATTATCTCGCTGTCATGTTCCTCGGCTGGACCCAACTCGCTTGCCTGTTCACGATCCTCAAACGGTTTTGACGGACTCTCGTGGTGAAATCCATCATTGCCTCGTCCCAAGATGAATGAAAACCAACAACCGAGTGCCAGTTTCCGCGATGTTCCAACAGAAAGAGCATCGCACGCGGAAGTCAAAAGAGAGCGATGACGGGTCGCCGCATTCCAGAGGTTGAACTTGTCCTTGGTTTTCTCGAATTCTTTGATCTCCGATGATGAGGGGACCGTTTCTCACCATCAATGGAGGCACAACAATGCAAAATACATTCGAGCGACTGGAAGCGATCCTGCTACGGTGCTGGATTCTGGGACTGCTGGCGATGTTCGTCTGGCTCGGGGCAATCTGGGGGTTGGGGGGGGTGCTGCTGCCGGTCCATTCCCAAATGTTCGGACTGACCCGACATGAATTGGATGTGATCATGTATTGCTGGATGGGGCTCTGGAAAATGGGCGTCATTCTGGGCTTCTTTGTGCCATGGTTATCCATCAGAATGACGAAACATTTGGAGACTCGATCCGTTTCGGCGGATGGAATCTCCGAAATTGAGACCGCGTAAAAGAAGTGGTGAGGCGAAGTATGCCTGTGAATCCTGAAATGCTGCTGTTGGCGGACGTCGATACCTGGCTGCCATTCGTCATCTTTGGCGGGATTTTTGGGTTTATCATCCTGATCCTGGTCGTCCATTGGCACAATGAAAAGAAACGCCAGCAGCAGATGGAGACTCTGGCCGAGGACCTTGGCCTGAAGTTTCATCCCAAGGGGGATGGCACGTTGCGAGCCCGGTGCGGACATTTTCCGCTCTTCTCCCGGGGGCGAGCGAAGAAGGTGCTGAACATGCTGGAAGGGGAATCCGGCGATGTCCGCCTGGCGATTCTGGACTACCGCTTCACGACCGGAAGTGGCAGGAGCACGCACACACACAATCAAACTGTCATGTACTTCCAGGCTCCCGATTTGCAGGTGCCGAAGTTTTCGCTGCAACCAGAACGATTTTGGCACAAGATCGGCCAGATGTTCGGCGGGAAGGATATCAACTTCGACACCCATCCCGCGTTTTCGAAAAAGTATTTACTCAAAGGCTCCGACGAGGAACGGATCCGGGAGTTGTTTCACGAGGAGATTCTGAATTACCTGGAAGACCAGCCAATTCTCAACGTCGAAGGCGAACAAGATCAACTCGTCTTTTTCCGGGAAGGGAAACGGGTGAAACCGGATGAAATTCGTAAGTTCATGAAAGAGGGATTCGAGATCTACAATTTGCTGACCGGTCGCTCAGATGAGTACGCGGATCAATCCTGATTCGGAATTGTGTGTGCGAGGGAATCAGGATTCGCATCACCGTGACCGCCATCTTGGAGTGCGGTGACACGTCACCGCTTTCCTTCTAACGCGGCGAGGATTCACTCGAACGATGTTCTGGTCTTTGAACGCTTCTCTTGAAGGAAAGCTCCGACGAGTCGGAGCACTCCAAAGGAG
>JAGQQQ010000761.1 GCA_020426125.1 Planctomycetaceae bacterium | reverse complement strand
GGCGACGACGGCACAGACCCCCTGTCCGTTTGCCCGGAATCATTCGCCCGGTATTGGAGCGACCTCCAGGGAAGCTGCTTCACCAACGACTGTCGATTCATGGCCCGCGCTTGCGGGAGTGGCGTGCTGCACCTGTGGCATCTTCCTCAGCGGGAACCGTGGTGGGTCATTCCTGTCGAGAACGACGAATGGATCAGACCAGTGATCAGTCGGAACAGCAGGTTCATCGCCGGAGTGGGATATCTCCTGATGGAACCGCCCATTCCTGCGGTGACATCGACCGTTGTTCGCCATATTGAAAACTCCGAGCCCGCTGGTCCCGAGTTGTCCGTCGATGGATCTATTCAGGTGGGAGAGTTTATCAATGACGACGCAACGTTGGTTCTCGCCTGCGGTCCGAAAGTTAGAACCAGAGAATCCATTGTGAGCCAAGACGGGACGGCGGGATCGGTCGAATTCTGGGACTGGCATCAGGGGGTTCGTCGGATTCCTCCGACTCCGCTCCCGTCAGAACCGCGAGACATGAAATGGCACGAACAGGCCAATGAGGCTGTCGTGCTGTGTGCCGGCGGTCATCTGGTCGCCGTGAACGCCGCAACCGGGAAGGTCAGACAACTGTTTTTCCGTCCGACTTGGAACTACGAAGTGACTCGCTTCAACGAAGGCGATTTCGGACCTGGCGTTGTTTCGATCAGTCCGGACGGACGGCGTTTGTACGCCTGCTGGAGCGGGGAGGGGACCTATGTCATTGACTACCAGACCGGTGATGAGCTGCTGAAACTGAAACAGCCCTGGGCAACAGCGATTCACGAATGCGACGGTCGGATCCTTGTGTCTGAAACAGACTTTGGGACTCAGGTGTATTCTCTGGAAGACGGTCGACTGCTGAAGACTCTGAACAAGGCCGCCTACATGCGGATCAGTCCCGATGGCAGCCGCGCCCTGACCGCCGGCTGGCGATCTCTGGCTGTCAGTATTTTCGATCTGGCAACCGACGAACTGGCTTGCCCATTGATCGAACCGGATGACCGTGAGATTCTGCTTGGTGATTTCATTCCTGACACACCTTACGTGATCGTCGGCTGCAGTCGTCTAGCGACCTCCTGGATTCAAATCCACGACAGCCGCAGTGGGCGAGCGGTATCTCCCAAAATGCAGATCCCGAAGACAGAAGTGCTGCGTGATCTGGTGGTCGCGCCCGATGGCAGGTACGCGGCCATCATGGCAGCCGAAACCGGAATGATCATGCTGGATCTCACCAGCTACCACGACGTCCCGGGACGAGGACTTCCCGACGCGGACGCCAGACTGTTCGCCGAGCTGACTGCCGGAGCCCGGATCGAAGGCAGCCGTATCGTGGGACTGCAAGACGTCGAGTGGATCGCCCGATGGGACGACTTCCACTCCCGGCATCCCACGTTCCTGAAAGATCAATACCAACACGCGGACCGCGAAGAACTGATCCGCCACCACCGCCTCCGCAAATGGCTGGCCGAACAGAACTCTTCAAATTTCATCGGCTTCCACGAGGAACAGTTGCGAAAGCTCAAAGCCACTGATTCGTCTTCAGACAAGTGACAATGGTGTCAAACGCCGGTTAACCACTTCCACTATACCCTCACTTGCTTCACAAGACTCGGTTTGAAACCAAGGCGTTGGGAAGGCGATTCGTTGCCAGACTTTGAGAGGGTTACTTCAAATTCGTATTGCCTGAAATCCGAGAGCATCGTATGGCTTCACCCAGACTGAATCGTTTTGGACCAAGAAGGAACAACACGATGTCATCGACTCAGCATCCCAGTAGTCTCACGGATGTACAAAGAAGAGTCATCTGACCTTTGCGCCCCAACCAAAGTCATCTTGCTTACCAGATGCTCACCGCGGTCTTTTCGACCTCAGGGTCTTGCCCAATTACACAACCTGCTCCGGTCCTGCACACCGGAGCGAGTTTTGATCGCCAAAATCCGCGATAGTTGTGTTCCATCAAATGTTCCTTTGATGACACAAGGTCGCCCCAGACCAAACCATTGGTCGCGGATCCGTCAATTCCGTTTCATCAACTCGTCTTGAAATTCATGGTACCATCAACTCACTGATGGTTTCTGGTTCTAAGACAAAATCCGGCGATGCAATAAGTCCTGATGTTCTGTCAACGAGCGGGGATTCTTCGCGGGTTGACGAATTGGCGGATCTGGGTAAAACGACAGAGTCGGTCGAAAAGTGTCACCGCACCATCGGCTACGCCCGTGTGTCAACAAATCTGCAAGAACTTCGAAGTCAGGTTGACGCTCTCCAGAAATGTGGCGTTCCACGAGACCTCATTTTTACCGACAAGATTTCCGGAGCGAAGGATTCTCGACCGGGACTTGACGCTTGCTTGAAAGAATTGCGTGACGGGGATGTGCTGCTGGTTTGGCGACTCGATCGACTCGGGAGATCCGTCCGGCATCTCGTCCAACTTGTCGAGGAACTGCAGAAGAAGGGAGTGGGCTTTCGCTCGATTTGTGATGGAGCAATCGATACAACGTCCGCCAGCGGCGAATTGGTGTTTATGATCTTCTCCGCGCTGGCACAGTTTGAGCGGAGACTGATCTCTGAGCGAACGAAAGCCGGATTGGCGGCGGCTCGCGCTCGCGGCCGAATGGGCGGTCGGAGAAAGATTGAGCACTTTCACCCCAAAGTCCTGACCGCGAAATCGCTCTACCGCGACCGGACGATGGAAATCTCCGACATTTGCAAGACGCTGGGCATTTCTCGATCCACACTTTATCGGTATGTGAGCTTGGGTGAGACGAAGACGACGCCTTGAGTGAATGAAACACCCCGCAAAGAAAGGGAGTGAGACTTTCGGCATCACATTTTTGCGCTCATGATTCTTCTCCTGTAGTCTGCTTCTCCGGACAGCATTCCGCTGTCACTTGGTTCCTTTCACACCTACGGAGAAGTTTTCATGGCCAACCTCAAGGCGGCTCACAACCAACTGTTTGCACGAAGTCCGGACGAACGTTGCGAAGATCTTTCGGAATTGGCACGGCGATGTCGGGAGAAACGCGAGGCCTCTCAGGATCGCTGGGAGGCTCCGCAGAATTTGACGGCGATTTCTGAGGGTCTCGATGACCGATCGGGATTGCGTGCCCGGATTGGGAACGATGGTTATTGGTTAAATGACTGGAGTTTTTCGCAGTTGTGCAAGATGGCAGGCGTGGCGAAGGATACGGTCAACCGCCTGTCTCCTGAGACGGCAGCTGCCGTTTATCGGGACACTCTGCCGCGTGGCGGACAGAAGCCGATTCAGTTCTTCATCGAGAATGAAACGGTTCGGTCGATCCATGGCACGCAGTACATGCGGCTCTGGGACATCGAACTGATCAGTGTTCTGCAAGAGTATGCGACCGATTTTCAGCCCCCTCAGAAGGGATTCAACGGGGCAACCGGCTTGTACCTCGGCGAGCAGGACATGTTCTGCTTTATGATCGACCCATTGGGCTGGATTGAGGTCGATGATCAGGCATTTGCTCCCGGATTCTTCTGCTGGAACAGCGAAGTTGGACGGAGATCGCTGGGGATCAGCACGTTCTGGTTTCAGTCGGTCTGTGCCAATCATATTGTCTGGGATGCGATTGATGTCGTCGATTTCTCGAAGAAGCACACCGCCAATGTCCACGAAGGACTCAACGAGATTCGGCGGATCATCGAGAACCTCGTGCGACGTCGTGATGAACGGAAGGATGGTTTTCACAAGGTCATTCAGCGAGCGATGACTGAGCACATTGGCTACACCGCCGATGACGTAACAACCTACCTGCTCAAAAATGGTCTGACGCGAACAGTGGCCAAGAAGGCTTTGGAGAGCGCTCAGGACAAGGGAGCGTTCACGTTCTTCGCGATCATCGATGCGTTGACCATGCTGGCTCGCGACGAAGCGAATGCCAGCGATCGCACGGAAGCGGATCAAAAGGCGGCATCACTGCTGTCACTGGTGAGTGTCTGAGACGGAAGGAACCGCTTAATTGCAGTGAACTCACTGCAAATCGCCTCATCTCTCGGGATGGGGCTTTTCAAGCAGGATTCTTACGGAATTGTCACGAGAGCCGATTGATTCCCAGCCTCCGATTCGATTCAATACTTCTCGGTGGCGTACTGGCCCGCTCGCCACCAAACTCGCCCTCCCAGTTGCCCGCTGGTTGAGGGCGTTTTCGTTTCCATTGGATTGAAAAGCCCCTGTGTGGTGGAAACACAGGGGCGGTATTGATTCCTCAGAAATTCAATCGTCGGTTGGGGCATGGGCTGTTGCCATACGTCTGGCGTGGACCATCGCCATGTTGCAAATTTCGGATGCGATGTGACGATGCCAGTCATGGCCGAGTGCGGCTGATCCAATGGTGATCGGCGGGAACCCGCCCTTCTTCAACCATGACGACAAGGCGTCGGTCAGTTCCAGGGTACGATCGATGTTCCCATCGGCAATGGCATCCAGCAGTTCACGGAAAGTTGCGTCGGGAGCCATCCTTACTCCTCCGCTCCGTTTTCCAGCTCGGCCATAATCAGCCGCCAATAATGGATGCCACCATCTGCAAACGAGTCAGTTTCTACCGTGTACCCATCGGCGCATTTCTCGTTCAGGCACTCAACATCAAGTGACACATCATCAGCTCCGACAATCTGCAACTGCCCACCGCAACTGCGACAACGTCCATCGGTCATTTCCACGAGAATCATGGCAACCTCCTTTACAAGGAACAATCTGAGGGACTCCCCTGCCGACGTTCAGCAGGGATAGCAAGAGACTGCCGTGAAACGTGTGGTTGCGCAAGCAGATGAGCCGCCGGAGCGGCTTGCAAAAATACCCCGCAAAGGAAAGGAACATTGACGATTTGCGCTGTCGACCGATGTCAGGCATGATTTCGCCACATCGATATGGCACTTCCCCGTCTCAAATCACAGGAGATTCCGCTCGATGATCCCGAGTCGACGAACATGTTTCGACCGGGGCCGGACAAACCGTTCGTAGCCACACCAGCGGCGATTGCGATGTATTCGCAGGAAACAATTTTGGCGTGCTGGCAAGTGCTGCGAACGCTGGCGGATGAACAACAAGGCTTAGATTATTTGCAAGTGTTCGAATCCGATGATCACGACGAGAATCTTTGGTTTATAGAAGACGGAGCCGGGGGTGCGATCACCGCTCTGTTGCCGACCGATTACTGACGTTCAATCGACTTCCTCCGGCGTACCGACTTTCTGGATTGCATCCTGAGAAACCATTTTCTGGACTTCCTTACCAATCAGCCGAATGGTCGCGGAGTTGCGGGCGTCATCAAGATAGAGAATCTCCGCTTGCTGTCCCTTTTCTTCATAGAGGCATTCGACCGTTTCACCCACCTCGAACAATGTGATCGAGGGAAACGAGTCCCCTGCTGACCGGTTTGAACCATCGCCAAAGAGTGTCTTCTGAGTCGGCTTCTTTGGTTCGGCTGCCTGCAATGAGGCCAGCCATTCTGTGTCGCTCAAGGGCTTCCCATCGTCATCTTTGCTTTCCAGTCGTTCGTCGATGGACATCCGAAGTTCCTCAATAAATGTCGCGAGGCTGGTTTGGAATCGGATCGTCAACTCAATGAGATTCTGGTCGACAGTTGCATCAGGGATCTCAGCGGGATCATCGAGCAGAATGTTGACCCGCCCGTTCTGAACGGCCCAGGCAAAGTCGGTGCGGATGGCTTCCAGGACTTCGTTGATCGAGATCAGTTCCCCATTCAGAAGTTCAATTTGATCGACAAGCCGTTCGTACATGGCCAAGGGAGTTCCCATCGGCAGGCATCGTGCCAGAGACGGAATACTGCGTCAAAGCGCCGCGACATCAATCGATCGTCCAGTCCTGCAGCAACTCATCGATGGTGTGGTACCGGTGCATTCGCTGCTCCAGTTCCTGTTCGGTGATGGAACCTCCATAGGCAGGGAGTTCGTAGAGGTTGATGGCAGCCACCGTTGTCAGTTCACTGGCATGGATCAGTCCTGGTCGCAGAAAGGGAGAACCACCTCCTTCGTACTCTCTCCGATGAACAACACACAGCAGTGGATACCTCGGCCAAGTCTTTTCACTGGCGTTCTCGATGAAATGCCTTTCCCGATGGCGAAGAGTCTTTTCCGCGAATTCCCCCCGAGCATCGGAAATCATTTTCGCATCAGGGACGGGAGTTTCAATCGCCTCGCCGGGAGAGTGATCAGGATGAGCAGGCATGAAGCAGTGTGGAAGGTTCCACTCTGCCAGAAGTCGACGACACCGTCCACCCAAAATGAAACCCCGCCGACGAATCGACGGGGCTTCATTCATTTGGAAACACTGAGAGCTACTTCTTTTTGGCTTCTGGCTCCTTGGATTTCTGTTCGGAGGTCTTTGGTTTCTGAGGTTTGCCATGTGATTTGCTGCTGCCGTTCGTCATTTCTCTTGCTCCTGTGACCGGTGTGATTTCCCAAAACAGGAATTTCCTGTTTTGGGAAATCCTACGTTCTCCAATAGCTTGCCGCAACCATTCCGACTGGCGGCTTGCATGAAGAAGTCCCGATTCACGTCCCGATACAACCAGTTCCTCGCGGCACTCAGGCAAGCCCGTAAGGACGCGGGGCTGACACAGACACAGGTCGGAAAGAAGTTTGGTGCTCACGCATCCTTTGTTTCGAAGTGCGAAAGTGGCGAACGGCGAGTTGATGTCATTGAATTGGCTGAATTCTGCCGAATTTACGGACTGGCACTCAATGAATTCCTAGAGCGCGCCAATTTGCACTAATCGCTCTTGGGAATCAGTTGAATCTCTGAACAGCCCGGAAATTCGTGAGTAGTATTTCCTCAAGGTGTCTCGCGAACCTGCGAAAAACAGTGCGACAAGGCTCAAGGTCACAATGAATTCCAGAAGTCGGAATCCAATTGCAGACCAACGAAAAAGCTGTGCAATCGGAAGGGCAAGAACACTCGTGGCGTAGAACTGGTAATGGCGGTACTGATGGTCAACGACGACTTGAAAGGCAGCAACTCGTTCCCCAAGTCGCGAGAAATCCCACTCTGGAGGTCTAATACCCGTTTGATGGTGTATTCGATCAATCACCAGCCAACGCATGGCATTGACGGTCATCCCGAGCCCGACTGAGGCAACTGTCACATAGAGGAATCCCGCGATCGTTGGGGAGTCAAGGTCAGTTGCTCCGATCCAGCTTTGCACAGTCGTCGAGACAAAGCTGAGCCCCCACAAGACCGTGAATCCTGGCAGCACATACGCAATCAGCAGGCCGAAGTTGTCGGACGTGACATCCTTCATCTTCCGCCAGATTACCGGAATGCTGCTTGGGGCGCAAAATCAACGGGAATTAGTCGCTACAGCAGCTCTCCTGAAAATTGGTCAATCCGCCTGCGTTTCGTAGGGCTCCGGAAGAGCGATCCTGGAATAAGTCACGGCGAAATGCTGGGCCAGATGTTCACGATGCGGCGTGGCAATCGAACAGAGTCGACTGCCATTCCCAATCTGCCTTTCGAGAATGGTTCTGGGCAGCGTATGAATGTCGCGGAGGTCGATGATTGACTCGGGAAAATCTTCATCGGCTGGCAGGAAATACCAGCCGATGACGCGATGTCGGCGAACTTGATCCTTCACCACTTGGGCTTTCAAGATTCCAGCTGAGACCAAACGATCGACTTCGTGAACAATAGCCACTTGCACACGCGTCGTCTTGGCATTGGCAAGGTCGCATGCCTGAGTGAGCACGACGACTCGCTCTTGTGATGTCGTCCCAGTTGGCTCCGAGTCTAGACCTGCGATTGTCCAATACAGCAAAGGACACCCATCGAGAATGTCCCCTTGGGTCAGAGGGACGCCGAGATTGGGATGCGTGTAGATCATTCGACGAACGTCACAGGATCAGGTCGGCGAACATGGGCTGGCTGAATGACAGGATGGATTGCTGACCGTTCACTGGACCTGGGCAACTCCACCGACAGTGAGGCTTCCTCTTCAACCAAGGGCGGATCAGGCAGCCTCTGTTGATTTGAGCCTTCACTTGAATTCCCTTGAGCGACGTCAATCAGGATACAACGCACCCAATAAACCAAATCCTGCCCAGCTGAGGAGGCCTGCTCATGCAAACTCTCTGCAACGTTGTCCGGGATATCGACTTCAAGCTTCATGTGAGCATTCTACCACGGTAAATGTTGGTTGGCGAGAGGATTTCTCGTCCCAGAATTCATGGAGCCGACCGATCATACTCGTCCATCTCCGGATCATCCCAGCCCGTGTTGCTGGCAACGATACTCTGAGCAACGTAGGTTTCGGCGATGTCGAAATTCGTCTCATCAATCATTGAGAGAACCTGATCAAAGAGATCGCTGGCGATGACGAAATAGACCTTGTTGGTCGTCGGATCTACGAGTCGCAAGGGTTGGTCCTCTTGCTTGTGGAGTTCGTCGAGTTGTTCCGCTGTCAGCTTGATCATGGGGACATCTTACGAGCAAAATCAGAATTCGCCGAGACGATTTCACGGGAATTTCAGGCTTTGACGGCATACCGCTGCCGAGACGCCTTGCGGATGATCTCCGACCGATTCGGGAGATTTCTGGGTGGCGGCAAGGTGGTCATCGAGAACGTCGATCCTACTCCGTCGTTCAGGAGACGGATGTACCCATGGTATTTCGGGATCTGCATCAGGTCTTCGGGGGTCAGACATTTGCCGAGAAGTTCTGAGAGGACAGTCGCATCTCTGGGGCCGACGGTCATCGTCAGGAGGGAACCGCAGTTGCCCATCACGCCGGCGA
>JAGQQQ010000760.1 GCA_020426125.1 Planctomycetaceae bacterium | reverse complement strand
CTGACTTCTACAACCGCATCATCGGCCACTATGAAGTCCCGCTCGATCATCCCGGTAGAGATCGATTCCGGGCTCGCATCTGGCGCGTGGAGTATGTCGGAGATGGAAAGACTCCGCCGAAGGCCCCGAATCTGAGCGAAGCGGATGTCGACCGTCTCGTCAATTCGATGAATACTCAAAACGTCCCCACACTGATGCGGACCATCGACGAACTTTCGGACCGACACGGACAGGAAGCGATCCCTGCACTTGAACAGGCTTGGCGGACCGATCTGACTTCACCACAGCGGGTTGGCGTCCTTTGGGCGTTGCATCGCTTGGACGCTCTTCCCGATGACATGCTCTTATCAGCATGCGAGAGCGATTCCGAGATGGTTCGAATCCACGCTGCGAGAGTCATTGGCGAGCGGTCGTCATCCAGTCCAGCGGTTCTGGAGCGTGCGGTGGCGATGCTCCGCGACCCATCCGCCTTGGTAAGACGTGCAGCCGCGTTGGCCGTCGGTCAACACCCCGGCGTCAACCGGGCGTACGCGTTGATTTTGGCGGATCGTGCGGAGGGAGTCCTCGAAGGAGACCGGCATCTCCATCACGCGATCAAGATTGCCTTGAAAGGCCAATTGCAATCTCCTTCCGTCTTTGAGGAACTCCAGCAACGGGAGCTAACCAACCGCGATCGCCGGTTGGTGGCGTCCGTCTGTCTCGCTCTTGATTCTCCCGAGGCGTCGTCCTTCTTGATGGAAGCCGTCTCTTCGCTGGACCTCTCTGAAGCCGACCTTCGCTCCGCGTGTACGGTCATCGCGAGGAATGTTTCGGTCGAAGATGTCGAATCACTTCAACAGATTGTCCGGTCCCGATTTCCCGATGATCGGAACCTCCAATTTGAACTGTTGACGGCAATCGCCGCCGGGCTTCGCAAGCAGGGAGAATTCGCTCATGGAAAGCTACGAGGGTGGGCGAACGATCTTGCGACGGCATTTCTCGACAACGTCTCACAGCCCCTCTCCTGGCCGGGCCTGCCGACGAAACCGAACATGGACAATCCCTGGGGCCTCGAACGTCGTCACTCCGCGGACGGTCAGCGAGACACCCTGTTTCTCAGCAGCCTTCCTGGCGGAGAACGGGCGGTCTCGTCGCTCCGCTCCGTGGAGTTCGAGTTGCCCGAGACGCTGAGCCTGTTTGTTTGCGGTCATCTTGGGTTCCCGCAGGAGGCTGCGATCGAGAAGAACTTCGTTCGCGTCTGTCTCGCAATCGATGGCCGCGAACTCGGTCGGGCTCTCGCTCCTCGCAATGATCTCGCCCAGAAAGTGACTTTCCATTTGAAGGCCGTTGCTGGCCAACGGGGCTACCTGGAAATTGTGGACGGCATTGACGTCCCAGCTTACGCATGGATTGGCATCAGCCGGATTGAACCACCCGTCGTCACGA
>JAGQQQ010000759.1 GCA_020426125.1 Planctomycetaceae bacterium | reverse complement strand
GTGAATGCCTGGCTACAAAGCTATGGACGTATCGCTATTCGTAAAGATTATCTCGCTGTCATGTTCCTCGGCTGGACCCAACTCGCTTGCCTATTCACTATCCTAAAACGGTTTTGACGGACTCTCCCGTAGACTCGACAATGACGGAATTCAAAATCGGATCCATAGCTCTCCGGAAGGATTCAACCGGAAACGTCATCCGATTGCCATCTGATGGCACTTCAACGAGCGTAGAGACGGACTTCGAACAGCGTGTCAATCTCGGTTCAACAGATCATTAGTCGTCGTAATCCACGACGATCAACTGACGGCGATGGGAAATGTCGATGGCGAATCTGCCATAGTCATATCGCAGCCGCCCACGGCGAAAGCTGACGTGTTCGCAGGCACAGGACGGAACGCAGATTTCGATGAAAACGCATCGTGGCCCGCCGCATGGGTCCGGAACCGCGACGATTTTGCGGACCGCGTGGGGAGCAATCTTGCGGGCATCTCGAACTCGAACTTTCGGATACAAGGAGATTCGGTGTCCGACAACGGAATCGCATACGATCGCCCCAGGTTCGTAAGCAAATCCAGGGTCAATCGCTCCCAGAGAACGAGTTGGGGGCGAAAAGTCTTGCAATCGAAAAGAACGCGATTCGAGAGGTGGTTCGACCGCACGGCTCGGCAAGGCGAATCTCGAAGGCGGAACCACCTCGACAGACGGCGGAAACGCTTCCGGCGTCCCGAGCGTGGTGCCGTTGCTCCGAACAGACTCGTCCGGCAAGATTGGGGCGAGAAGCGGTTCTTGGGCTGACACGGAGCCGAGCAGACCCGTGAGGAAGAGAAGGGCGAGGAATTTCTTCATGAAACGACTCCCTATCAATCGCCCGTTGCAACCGAATCGACTTCTTCTTGGAAATTTTAACACCGCCTGAGACAGCAAGCGTTACGAGTCCGGGAAGAAATGCGTTTTTCTGCAACTGTCACAGAAGAACGCACATTTACTCTGGGTAGAGTAGGAGATTTGGTTAGTTTTTGCAATTCTCAACGGGGTTCGCAGCCGGTCCAACACATTTTCGCGACAAATTGCCCCAACGACATGATTGCCACCCGAAGAACAGACCATTTCTTCGAAGGTGACTTGATGTTTGCGACTCGCTTCAATTCAACCAAGCGGAGTCGGGACCATCGGTACTGAGGTCGTCCTGCGTCGCCTCCCATGCATTGAAAGCGTTGAACAAGTCAGTCGAGACGAAGACGGCATCTTCCTGTCCCACGACAAGATTTAAGGGGGTTTCACGAAGTGCACATCGGATCTCACGGATGATTGGCAGGGAGGCCATCAGAGTGGCCGGAGGGAGTTCCTTGCACTCTTGAAAATTCAGGCAGGCCAAATCTGACATGAACATGGGGACGAATCCGTTTGAAGGCTTGCTGGCAACACAGGCGGGTGCCCGTTGGTTGTGTGATGTCGCAATGCTCTCTTTCGCAGGCCGCAACTTCAATATTTCTTGGATGAAGTTTCGGCGATTGCCCAGAACCGGTGTGGAACTCATGCATTGGCAAGGGTTTTCCCATGGCACGAGCTAGGAGAGCTGCAAAGTTCACGACGGCTGGCCCCACCGTAGCGGCTGCGAGGACAATTCCGATTGGCGAGGTCATGTAGGCAATTTGATGCACTCCGAGGTCGGTTTACGCGGGTCACATCAGTTTTCTATGCTGCGATGAAAGTGTCTCGCTGACGTGTCGGCAAATTCAGTGAGCGAGAAACCCCGTTTTCAGGTTCTTCGTCGGAGACCCCACCCAAAGTGGGTTCGGCGATTCGGGACCTTGGGACAAGGGAATCAGCCGGTCGGTTTTTGAATCATTGAGGAAGGAAAACAGCCATGCGTCATTTCATCGTGAGTGTCGTCTTCATTTTTCTCGGCACAGGGATTCTATCTGCCCAGCAAGCCAAAGGCCCCGACGGGGAAGCTCTGGCCGCAATCAAGAAGTTGGGTGGGAATGTCATGCAGGTGGCCCAGAACGACCCCCGCCTGGATGTGACCTTGCATCTTGCAGATGGAGAAGTGACTGACGCCGCACTCGCGGACGTCGCGAAGTTGGGGGACGTACTCTGGCTGAATCTTGCCGGAACAAAAATCACGGACGCCGGACTCGCACAGTTGGCAAACCTCAAGTCGCTCGAAAAACTGCATCTGGAAAAAACGGATATCGGCGACGCTGGCTTGG
>JAGQQQ010000758.1 GCA_020426125.1 Planctomycetaceae bacterium | reverse complement strand
GATAGCCGCCGGTCGCGTTCTCGTTGCTGCTCTGCACGGCTGTCTTCACCTCGTGCAGCGTGACTCCGTACCGCAGCATCGCGTCCGGGTCAACCAGCACCTGAAACTGCTTGCGGCCGCCTCCCATCGTGAAGACTTGCGACACTCCCGGAATGGTCAAAAGCCGCTGGCGGACCACCCAGTCCGCGAGCGTTCTGAGTTCCACCGGTTCCGTCAGCTCATCCTCACTCCACATTCCGAGCATGAGAATTTGCCCCATGATCGAGGAAATCGGAGCCAGTGTGGGACTGATGCCGGGGGGCATCCGTTCCTGCACGAGTTGCAGACGCTCCATCACGATCTGCCGGTCGGTGTAAATGTCGGTTCCCCAGTCGAATTCGACGTAGACGACGGAGATCCCGATCCCGGAAGAACTCCGGACGGCTTGAACGCCATTCGCTCCATTGATGGCGGTTTCAATTGGAAACGTCACCAGCGTCTCCACTTCCTCGGGTGCCAGGCCCGGGGCTTCGGTCATGATCACGACGCGCGGCCGGTTTAAGTCCGGGAACACATCGATCGGTGCGTGAACGGCTTTCCAAGTGCCGTATCCCAGCAAAAACACAGCCAAAGCGATCACGAGAAGCTGTTGACGGAGCGCAAATTTGATGATCGCGTTGAGCATTGTCGTGATTGATCCTCATGATCCGCCTAAGCGGTTTTTGGTCCCAGCAGCATCCAAGCGCCGATCGTGATCGATGCCAATAAAATGCCTAGAAAAAACGCTGGCCAGAAACTGAGCCCCCACGACTCATAGAAGGCCAGGGGAACGAAAAATGGCAATCCCAAGGGAACGAGAATGAGTGTTTCCCGGGCGAGCCGCGAAATCGCGACGGTATCCTGCTTTCCCCACCAGGACATCAAAATGGCAAGGATGCTCACGATCGGCAGTGTCAACAACAACGCCCCCCAGCGAGGGAATCGCTGTCCAATCTCCGAAACGGTGACCACGATGATTGATGTGATGGCCACTTTGATAATTAGCCACATCACCTCGTCCCTATGAGTTTTGGTTAGTGTGTATGGCCTGCGTGCGGATCAACTCCGCCACCGGACTTGTTCTTGAGAGCCATTTGCATCTGATGCGCACCGCGATAGGCGATCACATCGCCAGGAAAGAGGGACCCGTCGTTCTTGATCACGGCGCTGTTCTGATCCCGGTAAACCACTTGCACTGGCACTCGGTCAAAGTGGTTTCCGTTTTGTTGAAACACATAGGTTTCGGCCCCTTCTTGCGCGACAGCCTCCACGGGGAGCACGATTTGTTTCTCCCATTCCTCGACGGGCACACGAAGTTCGAGCCTTTGGCCAGGGCGGTATTTCCATTCCACATACTTCAGGCCATTGGGTGAGGGAACCTCGCGGACGATGTTATTAGGGAGCCTCACATAGAAGGGGAGCGTCCGAGACTCCTCATTGACTCCGCTGGCAGCGTAGAGCAACTCGAGATCTGGGACTTTTTCAGTCCGATTGCCGGCGCGCTCGAAGATGGCCGTCACCCCCCAGTTCTTCGCGGCGGCGTGGCTGATCATTTCACTGTCCTGCTCGAAGGCCCGGCCCTCGATGTACAGCTCCGCCATATCCGAAGCAATGGCCAGCGTTGTTCCGGCGGTGACGATTTCGCCTTTATGAACGAGCACATCCTCCAAAATCAACGGCGGATGGGGATGTGGATGGTCCTGATCGCTGCCGTCCCAGAAAGCGACGGGAACCAGTTCCTTTCCGGACAAACGCAGTTCTTCATGGGAATGATCGTCCGGAGAGGGAGCCACAATCTGGAGGTCCCGCAAGAGGCGGCGGTTCTCAACAATTTCGTTGACCTGTCGCTCGGATAACCCCTGCAATCGCAGGGCTTCTTTGTGAGCGGAGAGCAAAACTTCCAGCTTGTCCTTCGCGTATTGCCGTTCTAGCAGAGTCTTTTCGGCGATGGCTCCCGACTTCGCAATTTCTGAGAGCCGCTTGATCTCTTTGTTTTCCACTTCCAGGTCCCCGAGCGTCTTGAGTAGCTCGGTTTGTGTCGAGACTAACTCCTCAGCGGTGATTCGTAGCTCAAACAGCAGAGACCCTGGTTCAATGGCTTCTCCACGAACTGCGTGCACATGCGTAATGACGCCGGCCATCGGCGTGGAGACTTTCAGTTTCGTGCGTCCTGGACGTTCGACCACGATCGCCGGGACCGTGATCGCGCGACGGAAAGTCTCTAAGACCACAGGTCGCAAATAGTTCCCGGTGAGTCCGATGTTCCCGAGGGCCTGCTTAGACAACTCCAAGGACGTGGAATCATCGTGAGCGTGGCCATGGTCCCCATGATCATGGACGTCTTCCTCATGGGCAGCATGCCCCCCGGGGCCGTGATGGTGGTCCTCAATCAGCGGAGCCTTCTTTCGACCGGCGATGGTCGTTCGGACCCATTTCTGAGTCGGCGGCCACCACTGGGGAAACGTGAGCGATCCCCCAGCGAGGGCGATAACCAGTCCAGCGGTCCACAGCACACCGACTGGGATCCGAATCGAAGGGAACTGAAGTTTCATGGCAACACCCTCCCGTCTGTTCGCTAACAGCTGCAAACAGACATAGGCATAGGGGAATCGTCCGCGCAGGCGGGCGAGGGAATCGAGAGGCGGTAAAGAGATGCGTGATAACCGGCGATGGCTGGTAACGACGCGAGGCGACCAGGAGCGGTTAGATCAGCCAGACTTGAAAGCGCGCGCGGGACTGCCCAGAAGAATCGTGGAACCGGAATGGAAGTTCCGTCGCAACGAATGACCACGTCTGGGTTGGAGACACCACACCAAATCCAGCGTGCCCCACAAACGAGACCATCGACTTGCCGAATTCGAGCGAGACCGATTCCGGAGCGATGTTTGCGTAGAGACTTGTGCCCAAGCACTCATGCTGGTCGCAGGGAGCGTCAGGTCCGGGGGATTCCTCGGGGCTCTCAGCGTGTGAGTGGGGATGTGCTGGCGAGTCATGTCCGA
>JAGQQQ010000757.1:6364-6594 GCA_020426125.1 Planctomycetaceae bacterium | reverse complement strand
AGGGATTCCAGGATGAAGTCCATATTCCAGTTTGCGAAGATGTGCCCCAGATCGAGGACATTCGCTGGATAGAGAAGCTTCTCCCCCATCGCCAATTCGTAGAGGACGCATCCCAGTGAGAACCAGTCGGATTCTGGAATGGGGGCCTTCCCGCCGAACTGTTCGGGGGACATGTAACTGGGAGTCCCGACGATGATCCCTTCGGATTTCGCAGACTTGCGAAAGGGAAC
>JAGQQQ010000757.1:0-6317 GCA_020426125.1 Planctomycetaceae bacterium | reverse complement strand
TCGCCGGTTTCACATCGCGGTGCACGATCCCTGCGCTGTGAGCATAGTGAAGCGCGTTTGCAACGTGGGAGCCGATGCGGAGAACTTGTTCTTCCTCGATGGCTCCGCCTCGTCGAATGAGCGAATCGAGCCCCAGTCCTTCGATAAATTCAATGGCCATGAAGGATGTGGCGAAGGCGTCGAATAATTCGTGGTATCTGGGAATGTTTGGGTGGTCAAACGACGCGACCGCGTCCGCTTCTTGTTGAAAATAGGCGCGGGCATAGTCGTCGAATGCCAGACGATGGCTCATCATTTTCAAGGCGACGCGAAATCCGGTGTTCAGATGAGTGGCATCATAGACGACCGACATTCCCCCTCGCCCCAGTCGACGATGGATTTCGTAACCATTCAAAGACTTTGAGAACAACGCATCTTGTTGCTGGTTTCCCAACCGGGTGCCAATAATTTCCGTGACGACTTGGGCGATTTCGAGGTGCTTCCGACAAATCTGCTGGAAATCTTTCGCGAGCAGTTTGAGAGCTCGAACTTCTCCATGAGCCGTGGCATCGGCAGTGCGGTAACTGACGCCCATGAGTGCCATTTCCCCAATGACCTGTCCCGAACTGATGACAGCTAGGATCTCGGAGTCTCGTTGGGGATTTTTACTCGTGATCATCACGGTTCCCGTGGCAATCACGTAGAGACAATCTCCCACGTCCCCCTCGGAAAGGAGTTTTTCCCGATCCGCGAAGGTCGCTTCCGTCATCTGGCTCCGGAGTTTGCGCTGCATCTCCACTGACAGCGCCGCGAGCGGTCCCCCAGTGAATTCGGGAATCCCATGAGTTTCCCCGACGTTGCTCGATATTGCGTCGGAAGCGACGATTGTCGGCGGACGATGAACGTCACGAAAAATGCTCGAGGAATAGCAAGCGGACTCGGCCACGTCATACCAGGAATTCTGAGATTCGAAATGGGACAGGTAGGACTCCGGGTCCATTTCCGGGCAGTTCTCCTGGAGTCGGCGGAAATGGTGCGCGATCAACTCCTCGAAAACAGCCGAGTTTCCCAAGGACAGAGAATTTTCTCGGGCGACTTCTTCCAGTGAAAACGGTTCTTGGGAGGCGAACTTCTCGTCGAGTACGTCCAAAAGCCGTTGGACTTTGGAGAAAGAAACCGTGTGGTCTTGGGGATCATTGGGATCTTGCATTTCGTCGCCGACACCAGAATTTCAGACGAAAAATTCCTCGCCAACATCCCACAGTACGGCATCACAGATCCCAACGTCAAGACGCCCGATTCGCCGCATTGAGGCCCTGACCTGAAACAAACTCGGCGAACCTTGGAATCTCTTCGTCCCCCGTTGGTGCGGTCATGTTTGGAAACCGGTCTTCCCGGACCAGGAATAAACCCCCTTTGGCATCTCTTCTGCTTATCTCCGCTGCGCGCCCAAAGGAATCTTTCGAACTTGGTATTGGGAGTCGAATCATGGAATTTTCCTCCTCTCTCGCGACCGATCCGGTGAGGAGTCTTCCGTTGCGGGAACCCCCTCGGATTTCGGGAAGTTATTCGGCATCGGCGGCCATCGCTGCCATGAGGGACAAGGAGCTTGGCTGCGCTGTGATTGTGGATGACCAGGGAATTCCGGAAGGGATTTTCACCGAGCGATCTGTGATTCAAATCTTGAGTGAAGGGCGATCGCTGGATGTGTGCACTGTGCGTCAGTGTGCGGATTCGCACTTTGTTGTCGTTCGGGAAGAGGATCCCGTATCGGTTGTTTGGAACGCGATCTGTAATGAACACACCCGCTTTGTTTGCGTCACTGATGCCGAAGGCAAACTTGTCGGTCTGACCGGACAGCGTGGGATGTCCGAATATGTCTCGGAGTGTTTCCCTTGGCAGGTGGCTGTACAGCGACTGGGGGCTACGCCTTGGGATCAACAGCGAGAAGGAGCCTGAGCCATGACCGTTTCTCCCGAAGAAAATGAAGAGTTTGTGGATCCTCTGCAGAACTACGAGCCTGTGGAGTATGAGTCCCGTCTGGAAGAGGCACTTGCTGAAGAGAAGGTATCTGCCATTTCCATTTTGCCGTGTGAAACGGTTTCTCCAACCACGTCTGTTCGAGATGCGATCGACAAGTTGAATTCCCTGTCCATCTCAAGCTTGATCATCGTTGATGAAAGTCGCGTCGTTGGAATCTTTACAGAACGGGACGTATTGGAACGGGTTGCCCAACAATTCTCTCAGGTTGCCGATTCCCCGGTTTCCGAGGTGATGACGGCGGATCCGTTCGTCGTTTATGGAAACGATCCCGTTGGGGCGGCGGTGGCGGCGACGACACTTGCTGGTTATCGACATGTCCCTGTGATCGATGAGTCCGGAAACCTGCTTGGAATGATCAGCCCTCCTCGAGTGTTCGAGTTCATGAACTCACGGATGAAACCGTGACCCAACGAGACGTGCGCGGTTGAAGTGGAAAAACGGAATCGTCCGGCTCTCGGCAGGGCGTTTGAGCAGTTCCGTGTCATTCAAGAAAGAGTGGGCGCATATGCCGTTCCACGAGATTTCTCGTGACCTGTTCGCCGACAATTTGGCTGTTCCGTTTCAGAAGGTCCGTGTAGCGTGATCCCGCTTTGGCCGCAATTTTGAAAGAGACGTGTAACAGTTGGCGAACATGAGCATTAAACAGCGGGTGACCAGGAACATGGCGGATGACGGCCGCCATCTCCGCACCGGACCAGTTGGTGACGGTCTTTTTGTCCGGAAGCTGCGACCGATCAATATCAATGACACTGGCATAAGGAGCGCACAATTCTTCGACATGATCCAGAGCGTATCCGTAAATTTCCTTGGTCAGATCGAGTCCGTCCCCTCCGGCCTCGGCGAGTCCGATTAATTCCTCCAGCCAGGTTGTGCCAGCGGTTTTGACATGCACGCCCGCGTCTGTGCGACGGAGGGCGTCTCGAATGATTGGGTACAAACGAAATTTATCGCTCCCGCTGTGAACGCTGAGTTTGAGGTTTTCGGGAAGACCATACTGCGTCACAGCGTGAGCAATCACCGCTAGGTCTTCATCAAACTCCCGTCGGAATTGTGCCAGGTCGCCGACGTAATCTACCCCTTTGTTGAATCGTCCGGTGAATTTGGGAGCGATGGTTTGAAGTCGAATCCGCTCGTCCGCGAGTGCCGCAAGGATCACGAGCAATTCCGGTGGGGTTTGGGGGGCATCGGTTTCGTCCATGGACACCTCCGCGATGACCCGGTCTTCCCCTCGATGGTTCACAATGTGCCGATAGATCTCTCCCGCTGCAACCGTCGCTGCCAGATACTTCGATGCCACCCGCCTGACAAAATCCCGATCAATATGAAAAGACTCGTCGACGCCAGGAAGATCGAACGTTCCACAGAGTTCCGGATGCCGTTCGAGGAACGATGTGATCTCCGAATCGGATGATGGCTGGCCAATAAAGTCCGCCACATCGATTGTGAAAAAGTCGGAGCAGTCCAGGAATGGTTCAACCGTGGCGAGTTGAATGTGGTCCGCGTCAACATGCCAAGGCGCCGACCAGCCGAGTTTCTCGACCGCGACTGCTGCTGCGTCATAGACACTTTGGGGAACCGACCCCACGAACGTATGTTCCCGATTCGATTTATTCCAAACCGGAGCAATCCGCACCCCCTGAGCTTCCATCTCCTGAAATGCTCTCAGCTGGGATTCCGCCTGATGCGCGAACCGATCACCCACTCCAAACGACAACTTTTCGAGTACCAACATGTCCAACCTAGTCTGTAACCATGGCAAAGCTCGCAGTCGCCATGGTGATCGCGAAACGGACGTTCCCACCAACGAGTTTGATACGTCGTCCGACAACTCAAGGGGGCAAGTGTAGCGAATGACGCAATCGCTAGAAACGATCCATTTCGTGAGCGATTTCTGGCCAGAGCAGAAGGAAGCGGGGTACAATTCGCTTGGAAAAATGTTAGCGATCGTCGGGGGTCATGAATGGTCTACTTCAGTCGCGCCGCAAACTTCCGACGGAACTTGTCGACCTTCGGGCTGACAACAAACTGGCAGTATGATTGTTCGGGGTTCCGTTCGAAATAATCCTGATGGGAATCTTCCGCCGGGAAGTAATTGGTCAGCGGCATGACTTCCGTGACAATGGGACTTGGGAATTCTCCAGACTGATCCAGTTCCCGAATCATTTCTTCGGCGGTGTCCGCCTGTTGGCCGTTGTGGGCAAAGACCACCGACCGATACTGAGTTCCGATATCGTTTCCTTGCCGGTTTAATGTGGTGGGATCATGTGTCGCGAAGAAAACTTCGAGTAGATCGCGGTACGAGATTTCGTTTGGTGCAAACTCGACTCGAATCACTTCAGCGTGGCCAGTCGTCCCAGTGCAAACCTCTTTGTATGTGGGATTCTCGGTCTCCCCCCCAGCGTAACCTGAGGTGACGGACCTCACCCCGCGCAGCGACTGAAAGACGGCTTCCGTGCACCAGAAACATCCGCCCCCGAAGGTGGCGAGTTGGGTCTGATCGTTTGGTGTTGGTTCGTTGGACATGGTAATGATGGTTGGTTTTGGTTGCCGTGCGTCCTGCGGACTCAGACTGTCTGCATTGTCACAACAGGAGTTCGTTACGTCCAATGTGATTTTTCTCCGAGGGATGGTTTCGATCACGGCGATTCGGATAAACTCTCAGGCTGACGCGGTCAGTGAGGGTGTATGCCATCCGGTTTCGCAGAATTCGGACGATTGTGTGTGACTGATGAAGTTGGCGGATCTCCCATGTAGCGATCGGCCCAAGACATTGACGGCTGACGTCTCCCGGTCACCGATGGATTCAAATTCGAGAAGGTTTTTTTATGTCCGCTTCTATTCCTGATCCCGTAGCTCCACCCCGACGGATTCTGATGGGTCCGGGTCCAAGTGATGTCTCTCCCGGCGTGCTCTCCGCCATGGCTGCCCCCACAGTCGGGCATCTCGATCCGTACTTCTTGCGGATCATGGACGAAACCCAGAAGATGCTCCGCCAGGTCTTTCAAACCAAGAACCCACTGACGTTAGCAGTGAGTGGAACAGGCAGCGCGGGGATGGAGACCTGTGTCGCCAACCTCATCGAGCCGGGCGACCGGATGATCATCGGAGTCAATGGGGTCTTCGGCGGACGGATGGTTGACGTCGCGGGACGGGTTGGAGCTGAGGTTCACAAGATCGAGCGGCCGTTTGGCGAGGTGTTCTCAGCCGATGAGATTCGTCAGGCGCTCAGGCAACATCGTTCGAAGGTCGTGGGCTTGGTACACGCTGAAACGTCGACGGGGGCACTGCAACCGCTGGAAGAAATCTCGAAGGTCGTTCATGACGCGGGAGCCATGTTGCTGGTCGACTGCGTGACATCGCTCGGCGGCCTTCCCGTGAAGATCGATGAGTGGCAAATTGACGCGGCCTATTCCGGGACGCAGAAATGTTTGAGTTGTCCACCGGGGTTGGCGCCCGTGACGTTCAGTGATCGGGCCATCACTGCGATGGAATCTCGAAAGACGAAAGTCTCCAGTTGGTATCTCGACATGTCGATGGTTCGCAACTACTGGAGCAACAGTTCTCGGGCGTACCATCACACCGCTCCGATTAATATGAACTTCGGCCTGCACCAAGCCTTACGAGAGGTTCTTGAAGAAGGGCTTGAAGCCCGATTTGCCCGGCATCGAGACAATCATCTAGCGCTGCGCGCGGGGTTAGAAGCCTTGGGGCTGGCGTATGCGGTTGAGGAATCGATCCGCTTGCCGATGCTGAATGCCGTACTCATCCCTCAAGGCGTCGACGACAAAGCGGTCCGAGGGCAATTGTTAAATGAGTTCGGGATCGAGATTGGCGGAGGGCTCGGACCAATGGCCGGGAAGACGTGGCGAATCGGTCTGATGGGTGAGGCCTGTACCAAACGGAACGTGATCACGTTCCTGGGAGCACTCGAACGCTGCCTGATTGCCAACGGCTACCGACCTCAACCCGGCGCGGGAGTCGCGGCGGCGAACGGAGTGTTTGCTTGATTGTCAGGTGTTTGGAAAATGGACTGGACGAGGGAATTTCTGGTCTTCGCGGCCATCGTGCTGGCTGTCGGAATCACGTGTGCCGTCAGGACAAGGGGAGCAGAGGAATGCCAGGAACACAATCCACTCGACCTCTTTCGCAGAACTAAGCGACGTCCGATGAATAAGTGTCTCGTTTTTGCGATCAGATGGTGGTGGGTAGCAGAGAGTGGGTAGGAAAACAGTTGGGAGCGAACCCTTTCCAAAATGGCGTAGTTCCTCGCCCGTGTTGAGGACCTTCGTTAAGGT
>JAGQQQ010000756.1 GCA_020426125.1 Planctomycetaceae bacterium | reverse complement strand
TGCCCGGCGAACCCTCGACAGGGAAGACCATCGAGACCGGTTCCCTCCCCTGGTTCCCAGAGGCAGATACACTCCACGACAGGGTGTTCGACCGACGCCTCGGGGGTTTTGCGTTGCTTATGAAATCCATGCGAAAAGGCTGGCAAGGACTGGCAGCCGCTCAGGAGAAACAGCAAAGAGCCGATGGTGGCCATCGCGGAAAGCGGCGTAGGGATTTTTCCATGATTCATGTCGGGAATTCCCGGAAGGTGGGACCTGCTGCTGGAAGTGTGAATTCCTGATCAAAAGAACCATCTACGGAGCGATGGGGGCTGGAGCTGGCGGCGCCGTCACGCGTACCCGTGCCGCTTCGTCCCCATTCGGAAGTTGGCTGGCGGGCGGGGGGGGATTGAGCAGTCCCGGTTCCGACGGGACTGGAGTCGGAAACTCTGGCCCCATTTCAAACAGTTCTCCGTCATACGGTTGCTCGAACTCATAGCCATCCGGAATGGAGATTGGTCCGGGTGGGCCGAAGATGGGGCCGTGAATCGCTTCCGCTTCGTCAAGGAAGAAGTGCATCCGGTCGGTTTCCACCTGCTTGATAAACTCGGAGTCTGAGTCGCAGTGGACAATTCGCGGCGTCAGAAAGATCAGCAGTTCGGTTCTCCGTTCGTCGTAGAGGTCATAACGAAACAGTTTTCCCAGCAAAGGCAGATCCCCCAACCAGGGGATTTTCCGTTCGGTGGTGTCTTCCGACTTGGTGATCATCCCCCCGACGACGATGGTCTGGCCATCGGGAACCTTGACGGTGGTTGCGGCCGTGGTGATGTTTTTGATGGGGGACGTGACTTCCGTTCCGGTGGCAGCATCGACGAAGACTGTCACGCCTTCCGTGGTATAGATGCTCTTTTCGGCGGCCAGTTCCATCACAATCTGTCCTTCCGGACTGATCCGGGGAGTCACCGTCAAGATGATCCCAGCGGGATCACGAATGATGGTCGGAACAACGGCCGTCTGGTTGATCGTGACGCCGTCTGTCACCGGGACAATCTGTCCCACTTGAATCTGAGCCAACTGGTTGTCCAAGGCCAGAATCTGGGGACGGCTGAGAATGCGAATCGTACGTCTCGCGGCGAGGGCACGAATCAGAACATTGACGGACTCCGATCCAGCAGAGAGGACGAGGCCGCCGTAGCCGAGATCCGTGTTCGTCCGTCCCAACGCGAAACTGCTCAAACCCTGACTGCCAACCGCCGAGGGGCGGGACAGCCGTCCGTTGTTGTTCCCCAGAGGTTGGTTGTTAAACAGGAACCCGGGATTGGCTTCCTGCGAAACAATTCGGGTATTGGTGGTCTGAACTCCGTTGGGACTGGTCGTGGTTTCATTGATCGTCAGGATGTTTTCAATGATGCTCCGATCGAACAAAACGGGATCCTGAAAGCCGAGTTCGACTCCGAACTCGTCGGTGTTGTCCAATTCGACCTCCACAATCAAGGCCTGGATGTAGACCTGTGGTGGTTCCGCATCGAGCCGATTGGCCAGTTCGATCACCTCGTCCATATAAGCGGGGGTAGCACTGATTATCAAATTGTTCCCAGCCGCCTCGGCGGTGACGATCACCTCCTGTTCGAGAATCTGGCTGGTACTAATGCGATCGGGATCCAATTGGATCAGTTCCCTTTGCGAGGCCAGAAACTCGTTGATGGTAATCGCGATATCTTCCGCGGAGGTGTTCCGCAACTTGATGACCGTCGTCTCGCGGTTTCGCACATCGTCGGAGTCGAGTCTCAAAAGGAACGCTTCGACGATCTGTAAGGCTTCCGGCCCCCCGATGACGACCACGCTGTTGGTTCGGGAATCGGCGGAGAACCGAATGGGAATCAACGCACTGCCCGATCCTTCGGCTCCGAGCAACTCAATTCCGAGGCTGCCGGTGCGGTTGGCCTGATTACCAATTCCGGTCGTCTGCTGCTGATCCTGGCTAAAAATTTCTTGCAACAGTTCAACGGCATCCGTCGCGTCGGCATGTTCCAGGGGGAAGACTTTGATCGCGGCGACGGTCGAACTGGGACGATCCAACACGTTGACGAGTTCCGCGATCAGCGGCATGCTTGCCTCGGGGGCGGAGACCATCAGGCTGTTGGTTCGCGGATCCGCGTTGAACACGATGTTGTTCAGCAATCCGGAGCGGATGAGTTGCTGTCCATCTTCGGACAGGAATTCGAGTACCACAGCCCGGGCGGACTGGTTCTGCTGGGCTTGTCCTTGAAATCCGCCGGTGGTCGATTGCTGAACGGTGCTGGAACGGGGATCAATGGCACTCTGCACCGCTGACGTCAGGAACGCGGCCATCTCCTCCGCGACCGCACTCTTCAGCGGAAAGATCTTCAACTGATTCACGGTCCCGGCGCTGTCAGCATCGATCTCGGAAATGACTTTTCCGATTTCGCTCAAATCGCGAGGATGCGCTTGCACGACCACGCTGTTGGTTCTCGTGTCGGCAACGGCTTTCAGCCGTGTTCCGAGCCCCACTTGTTCCTCGTAGAAGGAGTCGAGAAGTTCGACGACGTCTTCCGCAATCGCATGTTTGAGTCGAAAAACTTCCACAACGTGGCTGGGATCAATCGGCTGGTCCAATTCATCCGCGAGTTCCAAAACGGCATCCATCGCGTTGCCGGGAGCGAGGACAAGGACGGCATTCGGCACGACAACGGGGACCACCTGAACACTGACCTGGCTTTGTTGTGCCGAGTCATTGCGGAGATCGGACAGCTGATCATACACATCGTTCAAAAGCTGCGCGAGCGACTGAGAGTCGACGTGTCGAAGCTGCAGGAGATGGATCTCCGGCAAGCTGCCAATTGCCAGTTCCTCGATTCGACGGATCACTTCCAAAACTTGTTGGACGTCCCTCTCGTTGCCATCGAGGATCAACAAATCGAGATCTTCGAGTGCCTGAATGGTGACATCTCCACGAAGATTGCCCAGCACTCCGGGCAACCGGTCGATCGCTGTGGTTCCTCCGGGCGGAAGGCCGTTTTGCGGGACAACGGGCGGCGGCTCGGGAGGAAACGCGTTGGGCGCTCCGTCGGCGGGAGGAGCTTGGTTCTGGGCAGGAACGGGATTGGCGGGGACGTCCCGTTCCGCCGCTTCAAACGGACGCTGGGCATTCGCCTGAGCGATCACTGCGAGCGGCCTTTTCAGACGTTCACTGAGTTCGGCGAGATTCCCGTTTCCAGCGACCATTTTGAGTTGGCCCTGGTCATCCGCGAAGGGGTTCACATCGATTCGAGCCATCAATCCGTTGAGGGCGGTACGCACTTTCTGCGGACCAGTCAGGATCAATTCGTTTCGTTGAGTATCGATTTCGATTGAAAACAGTGTTTCCGGAGGCTGACCTTCGGTCGTTTCAAAATGATCCACGACGAAGGCCGGAAGTCCATTGGGACCCGCGTCCTTGAGATGAGAGCGCTGTTTGAAGGTGCCATGAATCTGTTTTGCAATTTCCAGAGCGGGGACATTCTGGGGGCGAAATGCCTGCGACTCGATTCGTGCTGGGACCGGCTGGGAATCCGGTTGGCCTTCCTCGTACCCTGCCAGCGTGACGTTTTGAGCAACGGAACT
>JAGQQQ010000755.1 GCA_020426125.1 Planctomycetaceae bacterium | reverse complement strand
TGACAACAGCATCAAAATTCCCCAGGAGAGCCATGGATGGCATCGTATCACGCTCCGCGCGAAATCAGGGGCGGGATTGAGCAATTGTCCGGACCGTTGCATGGTCGGTCGGCCTGGCGGTTGCCGCTGTTGATGATGGGGATCCTGTTTGCCCAAGGATGGCGAGTCCTCGCTGCCTGGATCAGGACGGCCGGCGAGCCACGATTATCAGGACTATTACGATTTCCTTCAGACCGTTGGACGGAGCTGGAAACGTGTCGGGATGCGGTTGCTGGACGTTGTCCTGAGAGTCGTGCTGCGCGAGATCAAACTTGTGCTGCTGGTCATCGATGATTCCCCCACCAAACGCTACGGCCCGAGAGTCCAAGGGGCGGGGAAACAGAGCGTATCTGCTGATGACACCCCTGGCCTGGCCCCTGAAAGCCGGCGCGGCACTCCTGTTGCCGATCACTCCCTGTCATCGTGAAAAGCTTAAACAGGAACAACAGCGTCTGCGCAACTGGACCAACCTGAATCCGGCCTTCTTCCGCCTGTGTGACTCGCTGCAGATCGAACGACCAGTCGTCGAATGGGAGCCCTTTCGACAAAAACGCTTTGGCTCTGGATGGCCACAGCAACCCGTCACGTTCCACAACTCCAGCCAGCGAGACCGACGCTCATGAAGCAGGACAATCCGAAGCGCCTCGTGGACGCCCAGCCGACCCGGTCGCCACCTGCGTCGACCAATCAGCTTCTATGACCGCTTATTTGGGGGCTAATCCACGATTTTCACAACACACAAATCCTTCTTCCCCGCCCGGACGATGAGACCGTTTTCGAGAGAGACCCATTCCGCTTTGTCTTTAATCGGTTGCTTCTCGTCGTTGCGGATCACAAAGGCGCCTCCCTGTTTGATCCGTCGCATCGCTTCGCTCGTCGTGGGAACGAGATTCAGTTCCTTCAGCAATTGAGCCGCCTGCATGGCTCCGTCCTCATTGAGTTGCCCTCGGCTGACGGGAACTTCGGGGAGATCTGTGGGCAAGCTCCCTTCGCCGATTTCTTTCTGCCAGCGTGCTGCCGCATCGTCGGCCGCCTGTGCATCGTGATACTCGGTGACAACCTCCTTCGCGAGGCGGACTTTGGCCTCCTTGGGATGGCCTGCGAGAATCGTTTCAATTTCCTCCATGGGGATGAGCGTTAGCAGTTCGTAATAGCTTCGCATGATTTCATCTGGAAGCTGCATGAACTTTTTCATCATCTCATACGGTTCCTCGGAAATCCCGATGTAGTTCCCGAGGCTTTTGCCCATCCGTCGTGTACCGTCTGTTCCGACCAGAATGGGAGACATTACGCCGATTTGCTGCGGCAGATCCTGGCCACGCTGCAGATCCCGAGCGAGCATGAAGCTATAGAGTTGCTCCGTTCCGCCCAGTTCGATGTCCGACTTGATCATCACCGAGTCCCAGGCCTGCATCACCGGGTACAGGCACTCGTGCAGAAAGATTGCGGACTCGGCTTTCATTCGTTTGGAGAAGTCATCGCGAGTCAGAAGTTGGGCGATGGTGACCTTGCCGCACAACTGAAGAACCTCGGCGAGACCCATCTTTCCGAACCAGTCCCCATTGCGGTGAACTTCCGCTTGAGAGAGATCGATCACCTTGCCCACCTGATCCAGGTAATACTTCGCGTTCGCTTCGACTTCCTCTTCAGAAAGTTTTTTCTTGCGGGCCTCATCGCGGCCGCTGGGGTCGCCGACCATCGCGGTGGCGTTCCCGATGATGATGACCGCCTGATGTCCGAGTTCCTGGAATTGCCGCATCTTCCGAAGCGGAACGGTATGCCCGAGATGCACATCGGAGGCGGTCGGGTCGATCCCGTATTTCACGCGGAGCGGAGTGCCCGTCGCAAGGCTTTTCTCCAGTTTCTCTTTGAGTTCCGCCTCGGGAACGATCTTCTCGATTCCGCGATGAATGACTTCAAGCTGTTCGGCAACCGGAGGAAAGGACATGTGACCGCTTCGGTGGGAATGGGGTGAAATAGAACCTTCGCCATTTGACAGGAGGAGTCTAGCGAAATGGCTCGCGTGATTCAGGCGAATCGGTTCTCTCTTGCGATTTCCCCATCAAAGGGTGAACATAGATAGTCTGTCGAAAGCGGAGTTTTCTAAACATTCCCGGTCGATGGACCTCGATATCCCGCCGATTTGTCCTGCCCTTGAAAACTGGTCATGACTCCTATGCGTAGCTCACTTCTGTGCGGTCTGCTGATTCTCGCCGTGTCTCCCGCGATTCACGCTTCCCCGTACGACGATTTGATTTCCACGGATGCCCCCATCGCCCGGTGGTCATTCGAAAACGGGGAGCAGGGGACGGCCTTCGAAACGGTTCCACGCGGAAAACCTACCTTCGACGAAGCGGGACCGCGACCGAGTGAGTATCCTGATTTTGCCCCCCAGAACAAAGCGGCTCGCTTTGCTCGTGGAGCGAATTACCTCGCCGTTCCCGATCCGGGTGAAGACAGTCCGCTGGATTTCGGGCTGGGGGATTCGCTCACGCTGGAAGCCTGGGTCCGCATCGATGGGAATCTGTCCGGGGGCTACCCTTACATTGTTGGCAAAGGACGGACCCATCAGGCGGGAACACGACCCACCAATCAAAACTACGCTTTGCGGTTGGCTCCGTCGTCCGGCGGAACAGCGATCAGCTTTTTCTTCGCAGATGCGGACTGTGCCACCAAGAAAAGCAACGACTTCGGAGACGATGGCCACCGCTGGACCTCGACGAGCTTTGTCCCGGATGACGGGGGCTGGCACCACGTCGCGGTCACCTACACGTTTGGCCAGAAAGACAGCCTGAAAGGGTACATCGATGGAGAGCCGGTTCCCGGAAAATGGGACATGGGGGGCG
>JAGQQQ010000754.1 GCA_020426125.1 Planctomycetaceae bacterium | reverse complement strand
TTCTGTGACATCCGTGAATCGTTGCCGATTCCGTGCGGGCAGATTGTCCTCGCTTGGAAGGACTTCGGTTTTTTTTGGGGGGGGCTCAACGCTGGGACCAAAGGCACCCTCCCGGCGAGGGCGTTCGCTGGCGAGTTGCGGCTCCTCCAGAATCGTCGTTGGGTTTTGAGACTGTGTTGTCTCCCCTCCTTGATGGGGGCCGAATGCCATCGCGCGAGGGGATCGATTTCGCGGAGCTCCAATTTCCGTCAACGGACCGATTTCGCCGACAGGACCTTCAGAGTTGTCGGCAATCGGACGGGCAGAGGAATCACCGACTGGCATCAGATTGGGGGAAGAAGGCTCCTCGCCAGCGTCAATCTCCACAGAGGACGGCAAAGCGACTCTGCCAATCGACTGATCCGAAGGAGGGCTGTTTAACTCGATCGCCGAGAACTGGTCTTCGTCCGATGCGGATTGCGGGGACCCTGATTCGGGAACCGGAGTCGACGACTCGGCATGGGCAACGGAAGACGCTTCCAAGTCCCCTTCGGGCTGTTGAGGGACCAAGCCGGCAAAGACATCCACGACTTCCTCGGGCGCCATCGTTGAGCCTGGATCTTTCGGTTCGGCAGTCGAGTCCGGGGACTCCAGACCGGTGATCCCTTCAGACATGGAAACCGAGCTGGCAACGGGGGGGGCTTCGTCCTCTTGTTTCGGAATGGGAGCCGGTTCCGCTCCGGGAAAGGCGAAAGGGTCGACTTCCGGTTGGGGTGCGGTCTCGGCCAAGGTGGGTTCTGGCTGTTCTTCAGACTGCTCAGGGGACTCATTCTTGGCGACCGTCTCGCTCTCGGGGGATTCTTCTTTGGCTTCTTCTGTCTTGTTCGGAGAGAAGAACAGGGGCATGGTATGTCCCGACTTTTCGATCCGAGGTTCAGGCAGCTTGCTGGAGTCCTCTTTCGAGGGGGACGTGTTCGCAATGAGTCTCCCGGGCTGTTCGGCAAATGGGTTGATGGCCGGGGTGGGCTCTACGTCGACTGTCTCATGATTCTCTTCTGACGTTTGCGTTTCCAGACTTTGCCATTGGAACTGGCCGATGGCGAGTGAGGAATCATCCGCTGACGCGGGCAGGGATTCCTCTGGAGATTCGTCAATCTGGTTTGGGGGAGCCAACTGATTCAAGAAGGAATCGGGCTTCTCCGATGTCGCAATACTGTCAGATGGTTGGGCAACTTCGCCCGAGGGGGAACCTCCCCATGGGACCGCCTCTCCCAGTTCCGCGTCGAGTGAGGTGAATTCCTCGTTGTTGGGGGTTGAGGAAACTCCCGGAAGGCCATCCTTCGCCTGGTACACCAGAAAGCAGCTGGTGCCGATGACGCCCATCAGTACCAAGGATTTCAGGATGACACTCTTCATCGTGGGAGTCCTTTCCCCAGGTTTCTAACGAAGGTTCCCCCCGGGAACACCTTCGAAATCTCGGTCAATTGCACTGAAAAGTGTGGGAAACTCCCGGACGTTTCAGCGCAATTCCTCGACGATGGGGGTCCGTCCCACCGGTGAGGGGCGGGGTCATAGCAAAAGTGACAATTCGTGGTAAAGAGGAATCCTCGGATTCCGGATCGGAGTGAGCCCCCTCCTCAAGCGTGTCCGTGAAATTGCAAATTCTCGGGTGGCGGATCGCTACAGGTCGGTCGAGCGGACCGGAGCGACTTCCCGCATGTCAGCGACTCGAATCAAGATGAGCCGTTCAATTCCCCGTGAAACGTCGCTTCGGAAAAAATGTTTGGCAAGCGCATCCGGTGCTTCCGGAGAGAGTCCCAGGATCACGATTTCTCCAAGATTGAGTTCGGCTGAGAGGCGATCCTCGTAGAAGACCAGCGACTTTTGGCCCTGCTGATAGACAAATCCCTCATCGGTGGGTTGCGCGCGGAGAGCGTGTAGCCCATATCGGATTTCCGGAATCACGGTGAGCTTTGTCCATCCGTCTTCGACTCGCTCCGCTTGCACTCTGAGCAGGGCTTGGCCGTTGACCAGATTCATGGACTCCAGAATCCCATCGTTCTCCTGGACGATCGCCGTGCCGTCGGGGATTTCGGAGACCATCAGCCAGGTTTCTTTCCCCGACTCGAGTGTGTAGCGGCGCTTGCTGACCCGTCTGGCGATATCTGTGTCATCGGAGTCTGAGATCAGGGATTGCATGAACGATGGGGGACGCGAAGGGCTCATCGCGAAGCGAAAGCCATCTGAGGTCAACTGGTGACGAGTTTCAGGCGACAGGGAACTGATTTCCTGAAGGGATCCCCAGAGCGCGCTTCCGATCAGGGGATCTCCAATTCGTCGGTCGATGAAGTACACCTCCAGATCGATCGCGTCCCGGGGCGCGACAATGGGTTTCAGGAGTGAGTTCCGATGGGAGGACCGGCTGTCTCGCTTGAAGATCCCCTCGCACCCCGAAGTCCACATCACGATGGCGACTCCCATGAGGGCCAGCACGTGACAGGTTTTCTGGGGAATTGGGAGAATTGCGTTCATACGGATTCTGGCGGATCGATCAGTCGCGGATGCCAGCCTTTGCCAATGACTGAGCCAGTCCAGAATTCGAAACCAGGATTCCAGAGAATTCGTCTCGTCCGACGGGTGACTCTCTCGGGAAGGCGTTGCGACTATTCCATCGAACCGGGAATGGCACGTTGTCCGATTTCACTCCGCCCGGCCGCTGGTGAGTGTCTCAAGAGGGGGAAGGGACTTTTCTGATGGAATCAACCGCTACCGATTGACGGATTCTTCGTCGACCTTGGCTTCCTGTTCGAAGTTGACCGGCACCACAAGTGCGGGAGCCTTCGCCTCTTCCTGGGGGGTGAATTCACCACTCAGGTACTTTTCGAGCGAGTTGGCCTTGTCCTCGTCCTGTTTCGCCAACTCGACGTCGCCAGCTTGTTTCCGTTGCGACGACCGCTTGCGGTACGCTTCAACCACTTGAGAATCGAATCGCTTCGCCGATTCATACCCGGCAATGGCGTCATCCATTCTTCCCAACTCAAAGCAGGCATCCGCCCGAATCGAGAACGCCTCGGGCAATTGCTCCAAAGCCAGCGCTTGGTCGCAGTCGGTGACGGCCTGCTCCCAATTTCCCGCTTTGTAATGAGAAAGTGCTCGGCCAAGAAAGGCATCCGCGAATCGGGGATTCACTTTCATCGCAGATGCGAAGCACTCATTGGCTTTGTCCAGGTCCGATCGAATCAAAAAGTGACGCCCTTTCGCGGTCCAAGCTTCCGCGTTTCGGGGATTCTGCCGAATGCGAAGATCAATCGCGACGAGCTTCTTCGCCCAGTTGACGTACTCCGTGTCAGCGAGAGCCGCCTCTTCGTTGCCAGCGGCGCGGTATTCCGCGGCTCGCAGCAGATGATATTGCAATGTTCCGGGGGATAGCTTGATTGCTTTGGAGTAATCCTCAGCCGAGAGGGCGTGTTCCTGAGTCGCCGAGTAGGCCCGAGCCCGATTTGTGATGGCGTTCATATAGTCTGGATTGATCTTCAGGGCCTCCGACAGACAGGAAACGGCCTCGTCATACCGTTCCAGGTTGATCAGGGCAAACCCTTTATTGTTCAGGGCGTCCACATAATCGGATTGCACTTTCAAAGCATTGTCGAAGTCGAGAATGGCCTCTTCGAACTTTCCTAATGACACATTCACGAGACCACGGTTGTTGTACGGCTGCGGGTAGTCAAGTGACAGTCCGATGGCATCACTGAAGTCCTGGTCGGCCTGTGAAAAGTCCTGCATGAGCAGACGGAAGTAACCTCGCGTGTTGAGCAGCTTGGGATTCTCTGGTTGAAGTTCAATCGCTGCCGTCATATCGGAGACGGCCTGCGCCAACATTTTGGCCTCTGCCAGAATCGCTGCCCTTTTTACGTAGGCATTTGGATCCATGGGTTTTAGCTGAATCGCCTGTGACAATGCGCGAACGGCATTATTGGCATCTTGATTCGCCAGAAATTGATCGGCGGCCGCCATCACCTGTTCATAAGCTTCCTTAGACCGATCCAGGTCTTCCACGGGTGGCATGGGAGAACTGGAGGCCGGGGATGGGCTTCCTGGTGCCCCCTTGGCCGTTTGAGCGACTTCGGGAGAATCCGTTTTGCCGCATCCTGCGACAACGAAGGAAATCAGGAATAGCGAGGTCAACCGACGCATGGCTCGTTCCAGTCCATTGGTTCGAGTGCAAGGAGCATCTTGGGGCGGACGTCCCGGTTCCCGTCTCGCGAGAAGGGTCAGAGCCCGTCCGATAATCAACGAAACCGATTTCTACGGGGACAGCGTTTGGACCGTCAATATGGTTTGGCCCAATTGACGAGTTGCATGCCGGCGAATGGTAAAAATTGCCAAAGCAGCCGGGGTGACGGGAAAAACCTGTTCAACGTCTGAAACGTCCGCAATCGGACACTGTTCAGCCCGTTGTACATCGCTGTTCAGGAAGTGGGGCGAAACGCCGGAAAGGGGAAGATGGCATTGCAATTGCTTCTCTTGTTGCTGACCAGGAATGCGCGCCTCCCTTGCCTCACAACAGTGTTTCTCCCATCAGATGTTCCTTGCGGCGCCTGGAGAAAAACCATGTCAGAATCCACGATCGACAAAACCCTGATGTATCTCGTCGCCGGGCTGCTGATCGCCGGATTTGTCTTTTTGTCCATTCTGGGGATGAACACGGTCGCCCGCCAAGCGGAGACGGCCGCCGCCGCTGAGGTCGAGCAAGTTGTCGAGCAAGTCGAAATCGGCAGCGAATAGACTGCGGGATGAACTGCCTGTTCGAGTTTGTCTGACACGACTCATGGCTGATTCAACATCCAGATCGCAGAGTGAAACGATGTGGAGGTCGAACCGAGTGTTGTTCTTTTGTGCGAGGGAAACTTGATTTGTTCATGTTTCTACAAAAGAATGGCAACACCATGAAATTCGTCGGCGTCGACCTCCACAAACAGACGATCCGTCTTTGTGTTTGCGATCAAAA
>JAGQQQ010000753.1 GCA_020426125.1 Planctomycetaceae bacterium | reverse complement strand
TCAGTGTTCCCGCTTATTTCACAAACAATCAGAAGGAAGACACCCGTGAAGCCGGACGACAGGCGGGAGTGAACGTGCTCCGTTTGGTACCCGAGCCGACCGCCGCGGCCGTTGCCTATGGCCTCAATCAAGGCCGGGACCAGACCATTCTCGTTTTCGATCTGGGGGGAGGGACGTTCGACGTTTCGATCTTGAAGGTCGTCGGGAACAACTTTGATGTGGTCGGAATTGGGGGAGATGACCAACTCGGCGGGGAGGACTTCGACCGCCGATTGATCGATTGGATTGTCAAGGAAATTCGCAAGGATGAAGGCGCACGGAAAAAGATGGAGTCGTTCGATCCCGCGGCGCTGGCACTTCAGGTCAAGGAAGCCGCGGAACTCGCCAAGAAGGAACTCAGTTCGGCGGAACAAGTCGAAGTTGAAGTCCCGGCTCCCGATGGCTCCGAAACGTTCTTTCTGACACTAACGCGCCAGCAGTACGAGGCCGAGATTCGAGACCTCGTCAATCAAACCATCGACGTGACCATGCGGACGCTTCGCGAATCGAAGCTTTCTCCGGATGATGTCGACCGGATTGTTGCCGTTGGCGGGTCCACACGCATTCCTCTGATCCGAAAAGTTCTCGCGGAGAAGATTTGTGAGCCGTTTATCGCGGAGAACGTCGACGAAATTGTGGCCCAGGGGGCGGCCATTGTGGGAGCAGGTATTTCGGCCGTTGCGGAGACAACTCCTGACATGGCTCCCGTCGAAGTCAGCAATGTGACGGCCCACAGCTTGGGAATTCGCGCCGACAAAGACAGGTTCGCGGTTGTGATTCCCCGGAGCACCCGACTGCCCGCATCGATCAGCAAGACATTCACAACCGCTCAGGGCGGAGCTGACCGGACCGACGTTGTTGTCTTTCAGGGAGAGGCCGAACAATGTACGGAGAACAATCAAATCGGAGGCTTCGCACTGACCGGCCTCAGAAAAGGGGCGGCCGGGGATGTGAAGATCGATGTGACGTTCAAGATCGATGAAGATGACATTCTGGAAGTGACTGCCGTCGAACGGGGGACCGGCAAGGGGGGGCATGTTCAGATCGAAAAGTTTGAGCCTCTGCCGTATGTCCCTCAGGCAGAGTCCGAAGTCTCACTGAACTCCCTGAGAATGGGCGTTTCCCCTCCAGGCTGCGATGACGCTGGCACGATTCTCAAACAACTGGGGCTGAAGTTCAATCTCGTCGCGAATGGCGACTTTCAATCGAAAAAGGTTGTCAATCAACACGACCTCCTGTTCATCAACTGCCTATGCGACCCCATGCAACTCTTCACCGATGGGATGCTCTGCAACCCGGCGAAGAACGCGAAGACGCTCCAGGACTTCGTGACAAACGGGGGCGTTCTGTATGTGTCCGACTACGCCTTCGGCAACATCACTCGGATCTTTCCGGGAAAGATCAAGTTTGATGGCCGAACAGGCCCGGTCGGGAAGCACCAACTCAACGTTCTCGATCCCGAAATGAAGCAAGTCATCGGTGCCACGGCTCGGGCGGACTTTGGCCCCGGATACGTTGTCGTCAATTCTGTCTCCAATGATTGCCAGGTTTACATGACGCGAGGCAAAGAGCCTGTCCTGGTTTCTTTTCCCTACGGCAAGGGACACGTGGTCTACACGTCCTTCCACAATTCTGCCTCGATCGACGCGAATTCCGCCAAGATTGTCTCATCCATGATCCTGCAGACCGTCTCTTTGGCAACATCGACTCCGCTGATTGAGTTGGTTGAGTCGACTCACTTGCGAAAGGCGTGATCATGCTCTGGAACAAACTGATCCAATTCCCCTGGATGGACGTCTGAGGAATCCATGTCGACCTGTCGGAAACCGAGTTCCCCTGATTCTGGTCGGCCACACTGCTTCTTTTGTTTCCATTCTTCTTAGCCGATCACCCGTTTCGTTCTGGTTCCATGGATTGATTTGGCCAACAGAAGCGGCGAGAAAAATGATCTTTCCACAGTGGCCACTTCGCACGTTATGGAGAGCCCGAGGCCCGACAGAACGTCAACCAGAGCTGGCAGGCGCCGATTCGGCGGCAGATTTTGAACGATCGGCCCGAAGGGGCGGCGGAACCTCCGTCGAGGCATGCTGCGCGACGGCCTGAATGCCAAATCTCACCAAGATCCCCATGGGGATGGGATCTGGCGAGACAATGACGTGGAGTGGTACCTTCTCTACCTGCCTGGGCAGATTGCGGACACCGTCTACGAAACGAGCGCCATTAGAGCCACACCATGCGTCCGAGCGGATGGGCTATTCGGGGTCAGTTGTCCGGAATCCACTCGGCGTTCGTGTTCGTCGGTTTGACAACCTTTCCCCCAGAACGTGGAACGTCCCAACCGACCTGTTCGAATAAATCATCACGGCACCAAAGACACGTCAATTCTTCCCGCAAATCGACTGGATATTCGCGACCTCGACACCGCGAAAGCCCACCCAGAAATCGATCGCAATGGAATCAGGACCAAATCGACTGGGCCGTTGCTCCTGTCATCGAACTGGGAATGGCGATGTGGACGAGTTTGAGTTGGTCGACTCGGCAGAGGAAGGTTCAATTTGGTTGTGACTCATTCCAGAGGCTCAAGTTTGTACTGAAACGTGTTGACGATTCCCGATTCGACCGTTTCCTTCACTTCCATTGGTTTGTAGCCATCCTTCTTCAACATGAAGGTGACTTCTCCTTGGAGAACGTACCCTGACTCTGGTGTGCGGTTTGTTTCACACACCTTGAAAAAGCCCAGGGGGGAATTTTCGATAGTTGCCCCTTCTGGCTCCGTGACGATCTCGACTCGACCGAAACGATGAATGGCTTCGATTATCGCATCCACATTCGTCATTTCTTTCGTTCCGTCGATTCCACCCCAACGATAGTCCCCTTCCTTGAGCTTGCCATTGACGATTTCCCCAATTCGCAGAGTGTACCAGGCAGCAACGACAAGCGTGTCTCTGTCATGATCGTTAGTGACGAATTGTTGCGTCCTCGAGTCATCTCTCTTCTGATCGTCAATGGCAGCGTAAATGTCAATTAGGCCCCTGGAAAGAAAGTAGGCGTCAGAATGCAGGTAATTTCGGAACGTCCCTCCGAGACTCCGAGGAGCCTCTTCACTCATCAACCGTTTTACTGCAAATGTGTTTGTATCATTATCATGGATTTTTCCCGGGGTGATTGTCTGTTTGGGCCAGTCGGATGCCCGAACCGCTTTCGCCCGATGTTCCCATCCGTCGGCAAAGCAATCAGCAACTCTCGCAAATTTTATCCCAGGAAGCGGCTGCCAAAGAAAGTACGGTTCATCCCCCCCCAGCCTCAAGCTTTCGTCTTTGGTTAAGTCTCTGTCTCTGTATCGTTCCCAAAACTCCAGATACGCCAGAGCCAGTTCTAATCCGGGGTCTTCCTGACCGTTCACGGTACGTGGAATGAGCATCGGGGTGATCATCCCCAGCAATGTGAAGACAAGAATGCGTTTGGCCGTCATCGATGCTCTCCTTGGAGACTCAGATTGATCCCCGTTCCTTAGACAAAACTGTTCCAACCGCAGACGTCGCCACATGCTCGGCGGGCTGCTCTCAAAGAATCCTGACACGTGTTCCATCAGGACGACGCAACTCGTCCCACTGAAATGCGACTCCGAATCAGGTATTGTCGCCGCCAATGACACGCCCCTGCAACTGTTTACGGTGCCTTCCCGTGTGGATCTCGTCGCCAAGCGCATCACGTTCCCCAATTCCCTGATGACCAGCATCATTTGGCCGGAGTTCAGGGTGAACCTTCCGCTGCTCGCCCGAG
>JAGQQQ010000752.1 GCA_020426125.1 Planctomycetaceae bacterium | reverse complement strand
TGGCTTGTCAGCCATTTGGCTTCGAGCTCGATGCCTCTCGTTAGAAATTGCTCGACCTCCTCCCTTGTCCAGCGAAGGCTTCCTTTTCCCGGCCCGACGCCTTGCGCATTGAGCTGATTCAAAACCTCATCCGACAGCAGGATCTCGGCCAGCAAGGAGACCGTCTCCAGGCGGTCGGGTTCAAAGAGAAGTGCAGTCTCTGCCGCCTGGATCGCGGGGCCAAGCTCCTTTTGCCCCCACCAGTATTGGGCTTCCTGGGTATACCGTTGGGCGAAGACCCGAGGTTCCACTGTCGTTGGGGGCGGAGCGACCTCCAGCGTCTTGCAAACAGCGTTCGCGACGGACTGAATCAATGCCACGTTCAGGCCGGTTCCAGTCACCTCCGTTTCCCCGAGAGCACTCAGTTGAGGCGTCCGTAATTTGACAGACGTACTCACCTCACTGTCTTGACTGGCCAGAGTCAACGATGCGATCACATTCAGATTCCGTGACTCGGCGAGTTCGGGATTCGATAACAACTCCCTTGGAGAGACCATCGGAGCCAGGATCAGGCCCGGGGAACCGGCGAGTCGCTGTTGCAAAGCGGTCAAAAAGGCATCCGCGGCGCTCATCTGGGATTTCGCCAACCCGCTGGACGTGACTCCCGCAAACGCGATCGTTTGAACTTTGTCGGACGTCCGTTTGGACATCCCTTGCGTTAAAGATTGAAAGAGCCGCGCCGCGATCTCATCAGGCCGACTTTGCGGCAAGGACGACGTGTCCAGCAGCGAACCGGTGCGACCATCACGAAGCCAGAATCCGGCCGGTTCTGCTCGTCCGGTCACGTATTCCATCTGCATCACCAGATCGAGGTCGAGTGCCGTCCCCAACAGTGATGCACGTTCATAAGCCGTCTGCGTTTGGAGAAGTTCCGGGGTGTTGCGACGCGCTTGTTCCGTCTCAAGAAACGGAACCAGCTTCAATTCCGGGGCATCCAACAGACGCAACTGCACCTGCTCCAGAACGCGGTTCGTGACCAAATTCGTCTGATCGGAAAAGATCCCCACACGCGACTCCGCCGGGCAGTGAGAACTGATCCCGGCCAGCCATGTCCAGATCGTCAACCCAAAGAGCCATCCAAGATGGGAACATCGTCTAAACATTCCTGCGCCTCGACTTAGAAAAGCTGGAATCGCGAATGAGCACCCGTTATCTGCAACAAAACGTACCTTCCTTTGTGATTACGAGAAACCCATCCCAATCGCTGGCGCGTCTCGCCACATCTGATGGTGTTGATGTGAATCCCATTGTCCGCCGGTCTCATCGGAGAAGCTCTCGAAATCCACCATCAGCATCAACAGAGCCCACGAATTCGTCGAAGTCCGTGTTTGCAATGGACAAGCCGGATTCGCAACACATTTTCATGGATAGACTGGCTCGAGACATCCTGATGTCGCCCGAAGGGGATCTTCTCAAAAGTTGTGTCATCTTGAATGAAATACAGGGTGGCGTGTTCCGCTGAATCAACAGCCAGTCAGGGACCTGGAAAAGGCGAAGAACTTCAACGGGATCAAGAGTACGAGACCGACATGGAGCATGCCAGTTCGTGTGACAGAGTCGCCGGCTCCGAAATGGGAGACGGAATCAAAGGTGTTGGCCTTTCGAGCCGGCTTTGAGTCCCGCTGCGATGCATGAGATCATTCGAGAATGAACGCGAACAATGTGACAGACGGCATTTGATACAGAGGTCAATCAGTTCAAATCGGCCGATGACGACCATCGTAACAGCCAAAGGCGACGGCTGGCGGTTCGAAGCGGAACTTCCCTTCGCGGGGGGGCACCAAAGGTTCCTGAACGCAGGAATTGAAACAGCCGCGAGTCCATGACCAGACGCCCAACAAGGACAGTTGCGAGGACTTTTCTCCGAGGGTCGTGTCTCCGTATTTGACGTGGACGGGTGGCGAGCCCAGCAGTGAAGCGGATCAGCGCGGAGAGTGTCTTCAACCACGCCCTTCCTGGCGCCAGGGCGTGCCACCCGACTGGAAAAATCCAACGCGAAATCCCTCGCTGCACCCGAACGTTTGAGGAAGGACCGAGAGGTCCTACTGACATTCTGCGACTCTCTCGACGAGTATTGGGGCTAATTCAGGACGGCTCAGCCGATCGAGTCCCGTTCGCGACGATCCAGCTCCGGCACAAACGCGCCAAAGGCCATGGCACCCGAAGAACAAGACTGGTCATGGTGTTCGAACTCGCCAAGTCCCCCACGAAAAAATGAGACGCCTCAAGGACCATCCCCCCATCATCCCCATCCGCGAAGGACCGTTCTTCAAAGCCCGAATCTTCCAATAAGCGTCCGCAGCCCGTTTCGGTTTTCCCGAAACACAACATTTGACGGCAAATCATGAACGAATTCGGCCATGCGTCGCTCCTGTTTTCACG
>JAGQQQ010000751.1:2108-2947 GCA_020426125.1 Planctomycetaceae bacterium | reverse complement strand
CCACTCGACTATTCAGACCCACTCCGAAGTTGCGTGTCTTCATCCAGGCGAAAGAACCCGAAAAGTTCCCCCAACCCGAAAACTTGAACTTGAGCGTATCGCCCAGAAATTGACAGATCAACCGAAATGGTCCCTGGCCGAAGAATAAACCCATTTTTCCCATTTTATTCATATTTTCGCTTGCATTGCTGAAACGCAGTTTTTTTGGGGCAAGTTCTCTTGGGGAAAACCCGTTTGAAATGGGATTTGTGATCGCGATTCGATAGGGGCACGGACCGACCGAGGTCGGCGGTTTCGGCGATCACTGTTCTCTTGGTCGTCCGTTGTGGTTTGCTGTCGCGGCTTGCAGGAAATTGCGGTCGAGAGGCGCCGGGTCCCATGCTTGCATCGCGAAGCATGGCAAGCATGCCGAGTGTCTCGGTCGCATGCCCACGCTGCTTCGCGACGTGGGCATGGCACACTCACCATTGCTCCTCATTCGGGTCGAAATGCCACCGTGCCGTATAGTCCAACGACCAGTCCTCGGGGTCGATTCCGATTTGACCATGAAATCACAGCGTCTTTGAATCCTCATTCGATCGCATGTTTCTTCACGCCAAACCGTATCCAAAGGAGCAAGTTCCCCACACGTTCTGGTGAGGAGGCCTTTTTCGATTGCTTGGCTACGCGGTTGTGGCGCAGTTATCTTGTTGCTCAGCGATGAGTTGATCGAGTTCGCTTTTCAGTCGATCAAGGATTTCGTCGTATTTGTAGGCGCCGAGGCTTTCAGGGCCTTTCTTGAGATTGACGTGAGTGGGGCCGCACCAGAGGCCGAGGTCGGCGTCGTCGGTTTCGCCGGG
>JAGQQQ010000751.1:0-2101 GCA_020426125.1 Planctomycetaceae bacterium | reverse complement strand
CGGCATCCCATCACCGCGATGGTGATCGCATATTCCTGGGCGTAGGCCGTCATCTCCTTGACCTGCTGTGCCAATTCGATGAAGGCTTCGTTCTCCACACGAGAACAACTGGGACAACTGATGATATTCAGCGTGTTGGTCCCGAAGTCAACGACGGTTCGCACGCGGCCTGCGGCGATGTCCGCGAGGATCTGGCGACCGGCGGTGATCTCCTCATGCTTGCGGGAATTTGGCAAGGTGAGCGAAACGCGGATCGTATCGCCGATCCCCCGGCTGATGAGTTGCTCGAACGCGATGCGTGTCTTGATAATGCCATCGGGGGGCATGCCGGCCTCCGTGACCCCGAGATGCAACGGAATGTCCGGTCGTTCCGTCGCAAACCGTTGATTGACCTCGATGACCTGCCGGGGATCAGAGTCCTTGAGAGAAACGCAGTATCGGGTGAACCCAATGGAGTCGAGAAACTCGCAGTGGTCCAGAGCGCTCTCAAGCATGGGGGAAATCGAATCCTCCGCCGCGTACTTCGACTTTTTGGCGGGATCGACGGAACCGCAGTTCACGCCCACGCGCATCGCACAGTCATGCTCGCCCGCCACGTCCGCTAGGTAACGAACCTTCTCCTGCCAGGGTTTTTCCCGTTCGTGATGGTAGAGATGTCCGGGGTTGTAGCGGACCTTCGAGACAAACGGAGCGACCCTCTCCGCGAGGCGGTAGTTCTCCTGAAGGTCGACGGACAAGTTCGCCTGGACCTGTTTCGAGATCTCCGCGAGGGCTTCCGCGTCCTTGTTGCTGTCGACGGCCACGCGAATGACGTCAGCCCCGGCACCAATCAGGCTTTGAATCTGTTCGATGGTCGCGTCGATGTTCTGAGTATGGGTCGCCGTCATGCTTTGAACGGCGATCGGATGACCTGCTCCGATCGCGACCGAGCCTATCTGAACTTCCCGCGTCGGGTTGCGGGGGAGCGTCCGCTGTTCATTGGTCTGTTGTTGGTTCGCAGATGTCTCGGCAGACTGTGACACGAGCCTCATCCTCTGGTAAGTCCGTTTAAGTGGGGTCCGATGGCCTTATCATACCGACCGACTCCCGCCTGGGACACCGGAACCATTCGGACTTGAAGAACCGCAGGAAATTGCAGAATTTCACTAAAACTCCGGAGTTCCAGCACTCACAAAAAAGGCCGGACACTGGGTCCGGCCTCGGGAGAGTTTGGGTCAATAGTGGGACTCTTAGAACTCGCCAATTGGCTTGTTGTCATTTCGCTGGCCGAGGAGCCGCCAAGTGCCGAGGTCGATGTTGTTGCTGATGGATCGCGTTGAGCCGTCCATCAGCAGGCTGTTGACGATGCCGACGTGCCAACTTCGAGAAGTGACGGCCGCGTAGGTGGGCGTCGTGCAGGTTTTGTCCTCGCGGCAGGAGGTGTAATCCCCCACGTCTTCGCGAACTCCACCGGGGACGTTCACTTCGGCGTTCGGACCAAGCGTGACGGTGAACCCAGTCTGATGGACGCGGCCATCGACCCATTCGGTGTGCCCTGAGTCTGGCTTATTCGAACCGCCGGCATTGATGAGGTCTTCCACATCCGCCGGGGTGCTGGGGATGACGGAGGTGCCCGTGTCGCCGTCCCGATTGTAGGGGGTGAACGCCTGCACTTCCGAGAACCCGAGGGTGTTGCTCATGCCGTCTGTATATTGAGCATCGGTCGCTTTGAAGTTGGGAGCGAAGGCCCCATCTCCCGGGGACATGGACGAGTTTGTCCAGACCCGCCAGGTTCCGCCGTTGTAGCCATAGCACAGAGGATAGTGTTCGGGTTGGCCGTTGTTGTCGACACGCTGACGGTCATTGGGGTCACTGGGGCAGAGGTAGCTAGCCACGCGCATGGTGGCGATGCCATTGTTGACCGGATCTTCGTACGACTGCTCCAAGTCCGCTTGGTTATACAGAGCGGCCTGTTCGAGGAACGGAAGGATGCGGGCGTGGATCGACCATTCGCCGCCTGTTGTGTTCGTAGTGGCAATGTCAGACACAAAAGCCGGCGGGAAGGTGTTGTACACATCCAGATAGTTGTGCAGGGCGAGGCCAATCTGCTTGAGATTGTTTT
>JAGQQQ010000750.1 GCA_020426125.1 Planctomycetaceae bacterium | reverse complement strand
AGCGAGTTTCTACGCTGGCCGAGACCACCATCCCCGCAGTTCGCGGCCCACGCGTCTCCGATCGGTTTCCCAATATCTCACTTGTGAATCACCGAGGGGAGAACATCCAGTTCTATGATGATCTCGTGAAGGATCGGTCTGTCTGTATTGTCTTCTTCTACACTCGATGTGTCGGTTCGTGCCCAGGGACAACGGTCGCCCTGAAGCATCTCCGCCGGGAGTTGGCATCCGAGTTCGACAACGAGAATCTGAAGTTGATCTCATTAACTCTCGAACCAGATATCGATTCGCCAGAAGAGCTACGAGAGTATATGGACCGCTATGGCATTGACGACGATCCCAGCCTTCCCGACTGGGTCTACGCGACTGGGGACTTCGAAGAACTCGACACCCTCCGACGTTCACTGGGGGTCTATGATCTTGATCCCATCATCGACGCCGATAAGACGGAACACGCTGCGATTCTGACTTTCGGAAACGATCGAACAGATCGCTGGGCGGCGCTTCCGGTGGGAATGAACCGCTCAGACATGATCAAAGCCATGGTCCGCATCCTGGGAAATACTCCAAGACAACGTTATCGCGAGGTTGCAAAAATTTCCGAGCGGCTTTCTTTGTCCCCCGATGACCCTTCTTCGGACGCTTACCGGTTGGGTGCCACATCCTCATGTTGCAAAGAATCTGAGTGATCGACCTCACTTTCGCAGTTGAAACACTTATCACCAGATGAGTTCCGTTGAGACTTCGTCTTCGGCATCCTGGAAATGACAAAGTGACATCGTTGTTTGCCAGCCACATGTTGGTCTGGCGGTCCGCCGGTTTCCCGTTAGCGAGCCGGAAGTAGCTCTTTTGCAAGTGAGGCGGGGTGCCACCGGACTACCGCGCGCGTCTCGTGACCGACGAAACCGCTGTTTTACCGCGGTTTGGGACACTTGAGTATTCGTAAAACGGCGAACTTGCAGGCCTTGAAGAATGCAGATTTCGTAGTCGTCGAACAGTCTTCCGGTTTCGATCCGTCGAAATCGCCCAGGAATTCCCGGACTTCCCTTTTCCCAGTCTCACCAGATCACCGGAATCAGGGCGCGGAAGTCCGGTTGCACCCAGTGCGGCAAGGCGAACTCGCAGAGGTGCGGTGTGCGTCAGAATCTTCTGCAGCGTCTCCCAATGAAACTCATACTCTTCACACGCCGCTCGCTTGCTAAGTTCTTCCGTCAACACCCGACGGCGAATCTTAATCCACTGTTCCGACTCACAAAGCGGACATCAAATGCCGCATGTTTGTGAACACCTGTCCCTCGCTGTCAAAACGTCCCAACTCTTGTCCCAAAGAACAATAATCTGAACATCTGACAACAAGTGATCATTTGGGCGCTCCGCTTTTTCCCCGACTCTCTTCCCCGCCCCGCGCCACACTTTCTCACCGGCGTCTACACGGCTACTCACGCACCATCAGCCCGGTATCGTCAACGCGTTAGATTGATCCGGGAACTATGGTCCCATTGAAAGCTGTTTCAAAGACTCATCGACTTGTCGGGTCTTCTCCAAGAACGTCTCCAATGCCAAATGTGGCGGCGGGACCGAACGCGGCCTGACGGGCGGCTTCGTATTCTTCACGGGTTCTGAATGTCATGACCTTCCCATTCACAATGATCGAACCTCTGAAACTCGACTCGCCTGAGTTGCCGCCAGCCTGCTGCACATTCTCCAGCATCTGATGTTGCATTCGCATCACATCCTGCAAGCTGCGAAACTGCATCTCCTGTCCGTTTACGTTCATGGTCCCCTGCATGTTCTTCTGCATCGAATCCACGAACTCTTTCCATTGCCTTAATGCGTTCTCTTGAGACCGGGCTAGTTCTGTTGCGGCGCGACGACGAACGTTTTCAAAGGCCTCCGGAGAAGAGAATTCGGCTGTTTGCCCGTTCAGTGAAACAAATCCTTGAAATTGACCACGCGATCCACGGAGTGAGGCCGAGATGGGAGTCGGTCCCTGAATTCGGGGCCTCGCGTAAAAAGAGGCTCGATCGAACTTGCTGGGCTGCAGTCGCCACTTTTGGAAATTATGGCCGTCTGGGATGATCGGGGCGACTTCAACTTCTCCTTTGACAACCTGGACGTCCGACTCACCTGCGTCATTGACTGCCACTTCAAACTCTGTACCGAGATCAACGATTTTCGAGGTGGGTGTCGAGACGGTGAAGCCAATCGCTTTTTGGGGCACACTGGCGAGGAGTCGACCACGTCTGAGTTCGAGTTGGCCCGTTGACAAGGGGCGGAATTCAACGGGACCGTCCACCGTCACAACAGCACCTTGATCAAATGTCAGTTCGATCGATCCTGCAAACAGTCGCACGATCTCGTCACCCAGTCGATCGCCGATTGTGCTTG
>JAGQQQ010000749.1 GCA_020426125.1 Planctomycetaceae bacterium | reverse complement strand
AGGTTTTAATTGCGCTGATGGCGATCGTCAGCGGGGGGACTCTGTCCCCTGTCTACGCCCAACAACCGAACCAATTGTCCGCGATTGAGGCCAAGTCGGGTTGGCGGTTGTTGTTCGATGGCAAATCCAAGGAGGGGTGGCGAAATTACAAGAAGGACACCATCAGCGATGGCTGGGTTGTTCAAGACGGCGCGTTGATCCGCAAGGAAAAAGGGGCCGGCGATATCATCTCCAATGAAGAGTTCGAGAACTTCGAACTCATGCTGGAATATCAGATTTCTCCTGAAGGCAACAGCGGCCTGATGTTCCATGTCCAGGAGATCGCCAATACCCCGTGGCAGACCGGTCCGGAAGTTCAAATTCAGGACAATGTCAAAGGTCACGATCCACAAAAGGCCGGTTGGCTTTACCAACTCTACAAGCCACCGACGGATCCGGCCACCGGCGAGGTCACCGACGCCACGCGTCCCGCAGGGGAGTGGAATCAGATTTATTTGCGGATCACGGAACAGAATTGTGAGATCTGTATGAACGGCGTTCGCTACGCCACCTTCAAAAAGGGAAGCCCCGATTGGGACAAGCGAGTTGCCGAAAGCAAGTTCTCGCAATTTGAAAACTTCGGAAAGCCGACCAAAGGCCACATTTCGTTGCAGGACCACGGCGACGTGGTCGCTTTTCGAAACATCAAGGTTCGTGAGTTGGACGGAGACGGTGTTCCGAATCCGGTTGATGGCGAAGTGGCGGTTCGACCTGTTCTGGCCTTTCCCAATTTGACTTGGGCGGGGTGGGAACCGGTGGACGAAAACGGTCGCCCTCAGTCATTTCGCCCGATCGTTTTGACTTATCCCCCGGATGGTTCCAACCGCGTTGTCGTGGCCGAACAACATGGTGCGGTCTTTGCCTTCGCGAATGATGCCCAAGTGGAAAAGTCCACCGTGATTCTGGATATCCGCGACAAAGTTCAGTACAGCGATCGTCAGAATGAAGAAGGTCTGCTGGGACTGGCGTTTCATCCAAAGTTCAAAGAGAACGGCTATGTCTTTGTCTACTACACGGAAAAGCCAGGGCAAATGTCCTGCGTATCCCGTTTTACTGTGAACAAAGATTCAGGGAAGGCCGATTCGGGGTCCGAGAAGAAGCTGCTTCGAGTGGAACAGCCATTTTGGAATCACAATGGCGGCACCCTTGCCTTCGGACCAGATGGCTACTTGTACATCGCCTTGGGCGACGGCGGTGCCGCGAATGACCCTTATCGAAATGCTCAAAATCTCAAGACGCTGCTGGGGTCAATCTTGCGAATTGATGTCGACAAGGAGCAAGACGGAAAAGCATACGGAATCCCAAATGACAATCCCTTTGTCGGCCGAACGGATGCTCAACCGGAAATCTACGCCTACGGGTTTCGGAACATCTGGCGACTTGCTTTCGATCGGGAAACGGGGACGCTATGGTGCGGCGAAGTCGGTCAGAATCTCTGGGAGGAGATCAATATCGTCGTAAAAGGTGGAAACTACGGCTGGGATTTTGTCGAGTCTCTACACCCGTTCGGATCCCATTCTGCTGGGGATACGAAACTGGAAGACCCTGTCTGGGAATACGACCACCAGGTCGGAAAGTCCGTCACCGGGGGGTTGGTCTACCGGGGAGCCAAACTGCCAGACCTCGCTGGGAAGTACGTCTACGCAGATTACGTCAGTGGAAAAATTTGGGCTCTCAAGTTTGACGAAGCCAACAAAAAAGTTGTTTCCAATGAGTCGATTCCGAGCGATCAGATGCCCGTGATTAACTTCGGAGATGACCAACACGGGGAGATTTATTTCTGCCTGGTGACTCCCAATGGTAAAGGGATCTACACCTTCGAAAAGACGAAGTAAAGATTTCTTCATCAAATCAAATGGAGCATTGGCGTTCTGCACAGAATTGCCAGCGGCTCCGAAACATGCTCTCATCAGATCTTCCCAGCCCCGCGTACAACTTGTTCGTACGCGGGGCTTCTCTTCGTCGCCAAAATTCCCGTTTTGCGTTCGTATTCGGCTCGAATCTCCAGTCCCATGTTGAAAGGGGCATGGCGAGTCCCGATCGTGTCGAATTCAGGTGACCTCAACAAAAGAAGCTCTCGCGATGGATTGGATCATTCCCCTGTTGACTCTGACGGCGATGGAGATCGTACTCGGAATCGACAACATCGTATTCATCAGCATTCTTTGTGGGCGATTGCCAGAATCACAGCGTCCCCGAGCACGGACGATTGGGTTGGCCCTGGCGATGATCTCTCGAGTCCTGCTGTTGTTGTCGATCAGTTGGGTGTTGAGCCTGACCAATCCGCTGTTTCTCTTGACCGATCTGGGAGTGCCGGAATCCTGGCTGGAATCTGAAAGCTGGCAAACGGCGACGTACGAAAGCCTTCATCAGGAGTCGGAACTGCAGGAAGCTGAACGGGAATATCGCGAACTTCGCACGGAGCATACCCTGGAAGAGATCAACCAGGTCTCCGTGCGGGATTTGATTCTGCTGATCGGAGGTTTGTTTCTGATCGGCAAAAGCGTGCTGGAGATCCATCACAAGATCGAAGGACAGCAAGAGACGCATGTCGTCAAAGAGCATCCGAGTTTTGGACATGTTATTCTGCAGATTACTTTGCTCGACGTCATTTTTTCATTGGATTCCGTGATAACCGCAGTCGGAATGGCGAAACAGATCTGGGTAATGGTTCTCGCCGTGATTCTGGCGATCCTGGTCATGATGGCCTTCGCGGGAGCGGTGAGCGATTTCGTCGAGAAGCACCCGACAGTGAAGATGCTCGCATTGAGTTTTCTGATCCTGATTGGGGTGTTGCTCGTGGCCGAAGGCGCCGGAACGCATTTCAACAAGGGCTACGTTTACTTCGCAATGGCATTTTCCCTGATTGTGGAGATGCTTAACATGAAGTTGCGTCCGCCCCTGGAACCGTTTGTGGCCTCCGATGATTGAGCAAATCTGAGTTTTGACATCGAAGACAACAGGATGGGGCGTTTTTCAGCCGAGACGGTGGAATCCGTTTCCAGCCCCAGTCTCGAATGACCATCAAGAGAAAAGCAGGTGAAACGAATGCGATGGGAAGGCCGTTACCAGGAATTTGGGCTGTGCCACGATATGCTGGCAACACCGGAAGTCGTTCGAGGATTTGATTGCCAGCGTATGGCAGACACCGCGGACGCAATTAAAGAGACTGGACGCCTACTCATGACGGGAGAAGGCTCCAGCCGAATCTTTCCGGCGAAGAGTGTGATGGCCTACGCCCTGTCCCGGCAAATTCCGGTCAGTCTACATACGGAGGCGGGACGTCAGGCCCAGGAATATGACCTGGAGGATTGGGCCGTGTTTGCCTTGTCGAATTCCGGACGCACGGCCGAAGTGATTGGCCTCTTTCAAAAACTCACCCAAGAGAATCACCCAAACCGGTACAGCCTCACAGCCTTTTCCGATTCGAAACTTGAGTCCTTGGCCACGAAGGGGTACGTCCTCGAATGTGGAAAGGAAAGTGCCGTTGCCGCAACGAAAAGCGTGCTGGAGCAAGCACTATTCTATCGGGCTCTGATCGAACACATTCAAGGAACGGTCTCATTGCAAGATCGCCTGGAGACGCTCGCTGATCAGATGGAGCAAGCCTTGACTGCGGAAATCGATTCGCACCTGATCGAACGAATCGCCTCAGCCCCGATCATTTACTGGGCGGGACGCAACAATGGCGTCGCCGAGGAACTGACGCTCAAGACCAATGAGATTACCCGAAAGCCTTCGGATTTTCTGGAAGGGACCTATGCGGTTCATGGCATTGAAGAGGTGATGAATCCCGAGGATGTCGTGATCTGGGTGGATCCGTATTCTGATTCGGAATCCAAATTTACGGAGGTTCTCGGAAACGGCGTCGGAATGGAGGTGATTGCCATCGCGGATCGCGAAACATCATTACCGACAATCCGGATCCCGGACGCTGGAGACTTGAGCCCCTTCGTTAAGATGTGTGCCGGGTGGAATATTCTCGTTGAGGTGGGGCTGAGATTGGGCATTGACCTCGACAAACCCCAGCGCGCTCGCAAGGTGGGGAACGAGTTTTCCTGAAAAGGTTCGCCTCGTTTCCCAGGGTTTTCATTGCGTATGACACCCATCAGACAACCATGGGCGATTCTGTCTCGTCCAGCATCAATCACGATTCCATTTCCAGGCACACTGTGATCGGATCGGAACCCTGATCCCGGTCCGACAGTCGGAAGAACAGGATGTGAAATTCCGATAGGTCTGGCAGTTGATCGAAGAGAAGTCCCAGTTCACGTGAGGTTTCCGTATCCAGTTTGCCGAATTCGTTCAGGCGGAATTGAATTCTGCCTGCTTCCGAGGAAACCCGGATATGGACACATTGCACATCAGAGGGAACCCGCGCGGCCATGTTTTCGATTGCCAGCAGCAATCGATCCGTGTCGGATTCTGACGGCCTTTTCCCAAGACCGACCGCGACCGCATACAGCGATCCCAACTCTTGCCCCGGCAGCAAGCGGAGATCCGGGAGCTGCCATTCGACCTCCCCTTCTCGCGGATAGGGAGTCATTCCTCGTACCTCTCTCAGACCGAGATTTTGACTCCAGACGAAAAGAAAAGGGGCTACGGAGAAGTCGACTGTCCTCACCTCAAACTGCAAATTCTTGGTCGGACTCTCATCTGGCCGGTTCTCGATCACGATGCGATGGGAGACGCTTTCATGAGCTGGCGCACTCGCCTTAGGCAGGAATTGGAGAAAAAGACCGGCGATGACGAGCAGGGTCCCCACGAAGATCGAAGCGGTCCCCCAACGTTGTCGAACTTTCTGATGAGAGAGTTCGCTCAAAAAAGTGCGAACATTCGGTTGACGATCGTCTGGGGAATAGGAAATCGCCTTCGCGGCGATTCTGCACAATCGACGGTTCGACGCGGACCTTCTCAGTTGCCCCTGCATTTCCGCAAGCTGAGTCTGACATTCCTCGTCCGGCATGGAGTCCGCCGGAAGCGTCTCCACTCCACGCAACAGAAAGTTTAAGAGACATCCTAATCCGAAGATATCCGTGGCCGGGGACCATTCCTCGATCCGCCCCCTTCGCTGTTCCGGTGACATCCATTCCCATGTTCCTGCGATGAGTTGCAGTCCGACACCCCAATTCTGCGTTGAGATCCATGCCATCCCAAAATCGATGAGCTTACAGTGCCCAGAGGGAGTCACGATCACGTTCTCTGGCTTCAGATCGAGATGGAGAATGGATTCCGCGTGCACCGCCTCAAGTCCCGAGGCGATCTCGCGGATCATTCGCTGGACCTCCTGGGAGGCCAGCGGGCGTTCTTTGACGATTGCCGAGAGTGTCTTGCCGGGAACGTATTCCATGACGAGATAGGGACGGTCCTGGAAAACTCCATAACCATAGATTCGAGCGAGCCGAGGATGGGACACTCTCGCCAGCATCATCCCCTCGTGGCGAAGCCGTGAACGCAATGAGGAGTTTCCCTGTAAGTGGCGATGGGCAATCTTAATGGCGACATTGCGGTCCAACTCTTTGTCATAAGCCAGATAGACAGTTCCTTGGCCACCTGTATTCAAATGACTCACAATGAGATACTTCTCGATCTGGACTCCTTCCAGAAGACCTTCTGGCGATTGACCGCATTGTTCCTCGGGCATTACTTCCCATCCGAAACTGCTCTCTTCGATATTCGTAAGAGATCCGGAATCGTGAAAGCACGAGTCAGATTGATTTCTGGGGAAAATCTCCCCACCGATATCACGTATCTCGGACATGGTGTTTTTCTCAAGTGTCACCGAAATATCCTTCGATTGGCTTCCGTCAGTTCCGAAGTCTGAAGGGAGGAGGCTAAAGAGAATGGTCATTCAATTGTCAGACCGAGATCGTCAAAAACGCGCCAGAATGGAACGCCAGGACAACCGGTTCATTGGAATTACGGCTTCGCCTGGGAGGAACCCATATTGGGATTCGTCTGATGTTC
>JAGQQQ010000028.1 GCA_020426125.1 Planctomycetaceae bacterium | reverse complement strand
GAAGGCAAGTGTCTTTCGCGGATTGGTCCAGCCAACCGAGGCGGAGCAGGTCCTCAACGGCCAGCTTCGCGAATACCGCCTTCCGGCGTCCCGTCAGCTCGACTGGAAGAAACAATTCTCGACGGCGGTCGAGGCGTTCGAGCAAAATGGGTTCTTCATCCTCATTGACAACACTCAGGCTGAGACGCTGGATCAATCCTTCTCCGTCAGCCCCCGCACCGAAGTCAGCTTTGTCAAGTTGACTCCTCTCGTCGGCGGATAATCTCTCCGGCCTCGAAGGATGATCCCAATCAAAGAGGCCGACCAATCAAGACATGAAAGCTTCCGGAATGCGCACGCTGATTCAAAATGCGACCGTTGTCTTCCCCGAAAAAACTCGCGTGGCGACGATTCTGCTCGATGGTCACCGAATCGCGGAGGTTGACCCGCCTGCGGACACGTCAGCAGACGAAGTGGTCGACGCAACGGGTCTACACCTGCTCCCCGGTGTGATCGACGATCAGGTCCATTTTCGGGAACCAGGACTTGAGCACAAAGAAGACTTGCAGACTGGCAGTTGGGCCTGTGCGAAAGGGGGGATTACCACCTTCTTCGAGATGCCCAATACGAACCCAACAACGACCACGCTGGAGGCACTGGAAGACAAACTCCAGCGAGCCGCCAGCAAATGTGTTGTCAACTACGGCTTCTACGTCGGAGCGACGGGGGACAACCTGTCCGTTCTTCAGGCTGCCAAGCGAACCCCCGGGATCAAGATCTTCATTGGCTCAAGCACCGGCCCGCTGCTCGTCGACAAGCAATCGGCCCTGGAGTCGATCTTCGCGGAGACGGACCTCCCCATCTGTGCCCATTGTGAAGATGAGACTACCGTTCGGGCTAACCAGAAGAGGATCGGCGACAACCCGACGCAGGCGGACCATTCGCGGATCCGGGATCATGCGGCTGCCTTGATCTCGACAAAGCGGGCCGTCGACCTGGCGATTCGGCATCGGCATCAGTTCCATGTCTTGCACGTGTCGACGGGCGACGAAGTGGACTTTCTTCGATCTCGGCCCGACTGGGTCTCCGCCGAAGCTTGTCCCCACCACCTGTTTTTTCACGTCGACGACTATGAGCGGCTCGGTTCGCGAGTGCAGATGAACCCTTCAATTAAGACGGCGGACGACAACGCTCGCATCTGGCAGGGCCTGCGCGATGGCACTATCGAGGTCATCGCCACGGACCACGCCCCCCATACTCTGGACGAAAAAGCACAGCCCTATCCGAAGTCTCCGTCCGGGTTACCAGCCGTCGAGAACTCGCTGGCACTTATGCTGGACGCCGCTCACCGAGGAGTCTGTACCCTCCGCGAAGTGGTTGCCTGGATGTGCGAAAGTCCGGCCCGAATCTGGCATGTTGCGAACAAGGGAGCCATTCGTGTGGGATATGACGCGGATCTTGTACTGGTGGATTTGGAGAAACGGCAGACGATTCGGGATGAGGAGCAACTGACAAAAAGCCGGTGGAGTCCCTGGGATGGCGTCACTTTGACAGGCTGGCCCGTTCGGACTTGGGTGATGGGGCAGACCGCTTTCCAAGACGGCTCCGTCAACACAGATTGCCGCGGTCGGGAAGCAGAATTTCGAAGGGAAGTTCACGCCGTCTGACAGTGCTGGCGAGGGAATCGAAATCTCAATCCTGCCAACTCTGCCAAGCTGGCAGCCGCACTCCGTTCCCGTTTGACTAGAGGATCTGTATCTCATTTCCTTTTCTTGACTTGCGTCGTGTTTCATTGTCGCGGCACGCCGCTTGCTTCGATGTCTCTTCATTCCATTTGAGGTGTCATTCCAGGCAGGCAGAGCGTCCGCCTGGAGCCAATGAGTATCGGATCTGGCAACCAGAAGCTGGATGAGGAGTAACCGTGGCAAAGCTGTTGAGTTTTGACGAAGACGCAAGGAAACAACTCCTGTCGGGAGTTTCCAAATTGGCGCGAGCCGTTTCGAGTACCCTGGGCCCACGCGGCCGAAATGCGGTGCTCGACAAAGGATGGGGCTCCCCCAAAATCACCAAGGACGGCGTGACCGTCGCGGAGGACATCGAACTCGAAGACAAGTTCGAGAATTGCGGTGTCCAGTTGGTCAAAGAGGCTGCCTCCAAAACCGGTGACACCGCTGGGGACGGCACCACCACCGCAACCGTGCTTGCGGAAGCCGTTTATCGGGAAGGTCTGAAATACATCGCCGCTGGAGCGGCTCCCGTCGCGTTGCAGCGGGGAGTTCAAAAGGCGGTCGAAGCGGTTGTTGAACAACTGCACAAGATGTCGAAGCCGGTCGATGCCAAAGACCGCAAAGCGATTGAAACCGTCGCCACGATTGCTGGCAACAACGATAAGGAAATCGGCAAGATCCTCGCGGATGCCTTGCTCAAAGTTGGCAAAGACGGCGTGATCACGGTCGAAGAAGGCCGAGGCATGCAGACTGACGTCGACCTCGTCGAAGGGATGCAGT
>JAGQQQ010000748.1 GCA_020426125.1 Planctomycetaceae bacterium | reverse complement strand
CGGCAAGCGGGGCTCGGACCGCGCGCTTGTCGCGCGTGATGGGGGCGAAGAGTTCGCCGGATTGTTCCCGGAAGTGGATCTTCAGGGGGTCCAACGAATCGCCGAACTCGTTCGCCGGGAGGTTGAGGCGACACCAATCGAGAACCGGGGGGAGGCCATCTTTGTTACGGTCTCAATTGGCGTGGCGGTCTCTCCTCATCATGCGAGTACCGCCATGGAGCTACTCGCTCGCGCGGACGCGGCGCTGTACTCCGCCAAACAAAACGGCCGCAATCAGGTCGCAACCGCTGGGCGCGAGCTTCCCTCTCAAAAACCGACGCCGATCAACCGCTGAAGTTTCCTTAGGCGAGCGGCGGATGAGAGCATCCCAAACAAGCCAGGAAGAACAGGTTTCTAACCGATCTTGTTGACAGGGTGTAATCCTGTCTCACCGGTATGTTGCCTTCTTCCGTTCGCCATACCTAGGCATGCGGCCACAACCTCGAAGACGATCTGATTGAGGACTCGAGGAACGATCACTTGAGAATGCCATAAGCTTCTTGAAGTTTGATCGTCTTCTGTAAAGCCAATCTTAGGTAGTCAGTTGGAAACAGGAACGGCATTATCTCGGCAATCGTTTATTCCCATCTGTTATTCTTACTCCCCAACGGCGACCCACTCCCCGCGAAATCGAGACACCTCTTCATCGGTCGTTCTTTAGTTGGAACACTCTCCCCCAATTCTGCCTCCTCATCCCGATCCGGGGAATCCAATCCGCTCGTCACGCAAAACATGTGCGTACCATGGTCACGTGATGCTGAGTCAAAACCGATGACAGTTTCCATCGCGAATGGGAGATGACCGCAAACCCAGACCGACAGTCTTGCGTTGCTCTCACTTCCCACGAATGTCGTTTGATTGGCGACTTGCCTTTTACCTGACATCTGCCGAATTCCCCCCCCTGCTTCCCGCACTTGCTCTGCGCCAAGATGCTTTTCATGGCAAGCCGGTTCCCATTCGGCGAGCCTGCTCTGAGATTTGTGCGACGATGTGCGGTTACGGACAGATCTTTGCTCGAACCTGCTCTCATGAGCTTGAGACCGCTCAGATCTCTTGTGTCGTGGAGATTTCCGAATTTCCGTAATTCTTGCCATGGAAAAGAGAACCAACTGATTCGCCGCGGCGATCCGGTGCCTGGAGCTTCGAAAACGTGAAACAAGGGATCTCTTTTTGCAGATTTAGACGAAATTAGAAAGTGTCTCAAAGGGCCGCTCGCGCAACGGGATTTCGCCAGCGCTGAGAGGAGGATTTTCTCACGACGTTCTGAAGGAACGGAATTTCAGGCGGGAAGGATTCCCTCACTCACTCCCCAGTCCGCTCGTAATGGAGAAGATCATGCCGTTCCAAAACATTCTCACTCGACATCTCCTCGCACTTGTCAGAGCCCGCGCATTCCACCGTTCGAACAGACGCCGGACGACTTATCGCTGGTGCTCGGAACTCCTTGAGGATCGGACTCTGCTGAGTTCGATTGGCACAGGCGATTTGATCGTCGCTCCCGGCGGCCCTTCGGATACGAATGATGCGATTTCCGAAGCGAATGCGATCAACTACGACTCCCCTTCATCCGGATACTCGATTGTCCCAGGCGACGATGTCGACATGTTCCGATTCACAACGACGACGTCGAACCAGCAGGTCTCGATTGATGTGGATCGTGGCGGAAGTTCGACTCTGGATTCCTATCTCAGGCTATTCAGTGCCAGTGGTTCACAACTTGCATCGAACGACGATGGTGCCGCGCCAGGGGAAACATCGGGTCTGGATTCGTACTTGGAATACACCTTTAGCACCCCCGGGACTTACTTCTTTGGGGTCTCGGCGTTCGGAAACTCCTCTTACAACGCCGTCACAGGAACGGGCGACTCGACCGCATCAACAACGGGATCCTATACCGTCACGATTCAAGATATTGGTGACGCGAACGATGCCATCTCCGAAGCAACCACCTTGTCAAACGGCGTTCCCAGGACGGGGTTCGCGATTGAAGACGCGACCAACGGCGGCGAGGACGTCGATATGTTTCGCTTCTCGGCCACAGCCGGACAAATGATCGGAATCGACGTGGATCGGATCTCGGGGAACCTGGATTCCTACCTGAGGCTGTTCAATGCGTCCGGTACACAGTTAGCCTCGAACGACGATGGTGTCGGCCCCGGTGAGGAGAATTCCAGCCTCGAGTCCTTTATCTCGTACTCCATTACGACAACCGGAACATATTATGTTGGCGTGTCCGCTCTCGGGAATACGGGCTACAACGCAACGACCGGGGCGGGAGATACCAACGCTTCAACCGAAGGGGACTTTCGGATCACCCTTGTTGACCGTTCCGACACCAATGACCAGCTTCCCGAAGCCACGGAACTGGTCCCAGGGACGCCGTCGTCGATATTTTCCATTTCCCCAGCCGATGACGTCGACATGTTCCGCTTTACGGCGACCGCCGGACAGCGGTTCGGATTCGACGTCGATCGAACCACGGGCACTTTGGACTCCATCGTGCGGATCTTCAACAGCAGCGGGACTCAGCTTGCCTTGAATGACGACGGAGCCGGCCCGGGAGAAAGCTTCACAACGGAATCCTACCTGCAATACACCTTCACGTCGGGAGGAACCTACTACATCGGCGTCTCCGGTTACAACAACCGCACGTATAATGCCGTGACCGGAGCCGGTGATTCGGGAGGAGTCAGTACCGGATCGTATCGCCTGACAATGACTGAGATCCCCACCGGGCCAGCGGCGGATGTCGTCCGCTTCAACCCAGCAACCGGTGCGACGACCTTCGGCGAGAGCGAACGATTCAATTTCTCGTTCAGTGCCGGACCATCGTTCCCCTCGGGAGGTCAGGTCTTTGAGGGGGATTTCGATGGCGACGGCGATACCGACTTGGCACATCTCGGGATCGGCGGGGGACTGCGCGTCAGCTTGAGCAACGGAGTCACCTTGCAAGCCCCCACCGTTTGGGGAGCGTATACAAACGCCGAAACAGCTAGGTTTATTGGCGTCGGCGATTTCAATGGCGATGGCCGAGACGACTTTGTTGCTCGCGGAACGGATGGTCGATGGCGATTGCAACACTCGACGGGAAGCTTCTTCAACAAGGTCAACGGCCCGGGTGTTGCCGCCACCGGCTGGTTTGACTCTCAGACCCTGATTGCCGACTTCGACAATGACGGCAGAGACGACACGGCTCTGCGGCGAACAACGGGAGAGTGGTATCTCGGCTATGGCACCGCGACCAGCCTGCAAATCCAGTTTGCCGGAAGTTGGAACGAAACCGCCTATAACTGGTTCGACGTCCGGACCGGGGATTTCAACGGAGACGGACGGACCGATATCATCTCACGAACTCAGTTAGGAGGATGGTTCATTCTCCAGCAGAACTCCGCTCGTGCCCGGTTCACGATGAGATTCGGTGGCAAATGGTCCCCCACGTACACCTGGATGGATGTCGTCACGGGTGATTTCAATAACGATGGGGAAGATGACATCCTCGGATGGGAGCCCCGTGGCATCTGGTGGGGGAATTATGGGTCAGCCGGCATCATGGTCCAACAATCCTTCGGCCGCTGGAGTCCCACCGCCGACTGGCTGCCAGTTGTCGGGGACTTTGACGGCGACGGACGGGATGACATCGCCGGTTACCAGCAGAATTCCGGAGCTTGGTGGAACCTCTTGGGAACCCCGACCGGTTTGTCGGTCACAATGTATTTCGGCAATTCCGGAGCCCTGTCCGGTTCCCAGTTAGTGGCCGGAACCTTTGTTGACCCCTAATTGGCTTGGTCGTGTGACGGGATCAAACCGTTCCATGACCAATGCGAGAAAGCGTGGCCCTCCGCATTCCATGAGGATGCTGAGGGCCGTTTTTCCAGTCTGCCCCTCGCCAGAACCACTTGATGTGCGGAACCCGGTACGGCGCTTATTTCACGACGAAGTTAACCATCTTCTTAGGAACACAGATCACCTTGACAATCGTCTTTCCCGCCAATTGTCCCTGGACCGTTTCATCCGCCTCAGCGGCCGATTGCATGGACGCCTGATCGGCGTCGGCGGGGATTTTGATCTTCGCGCGGAGTTTTCCATTCACTTGGACCGGGATCTCTATCTCGCTCTCAACGAGCTTCGATTCGTCCCAGGTCGGCCAGGGATGATAGGCGAGCGATTCTGTGTGCCCAAGGATCTGCCACAGTTCCTCCGCGAGGTGCGGAGCGAACGGTGACAAGATCAACACGAGCGATTCCATCGCCGCCTTCGGTCGAACGTCGGCGCCGGTGAAGACGTTGACGAACTCCATCATCCGGCTGATCGCGGTGTTGAAGGAGAGCTTCTCGATATCTTCCGTCACCGCCTTCACGGTCTTATGAAGCACCCGTTCCTGCTCGGGCGTCAACTCCGCATCCTGCACATTCGCATTCAGGCGAATGTCGTCCGCCTGATCGTCGGCGATCAAACGCCAGACGCGGCCAAGGAATCGAAAGACCCCTTCGACCCCCTGCATCTGCCAGGGCTTCACCGCTTCGAGCGGCCCCATAAACATCTCATACAACCGAAGCGAGTCGGCTCCGTAATCTTTCACGACATCATCGGGATTAATGACATTCCCGCGAGACTTGGACATCTTCTCGTTATTCTCGCCGAGAATCATCCCCTGATTCACAAGCTTCTGAAACGGCTCCGCGCAGGAGACCAATCCCCGGTCGAAGAGCACTTTGTGCCAGAACCGGGAATACAGGAGATGCAACACCGCGTGCTCGACACCCCCAATATAGAGATCGACGGGGAGCCAGTAGTCGGCGAGTTTCGGATCGATGAAGGCGTTGCTGTTCTTGTTGTCACAAAACCGAATGTAGTACCAGCAACTGCCGGCCCACTGCGGCATGCTGTTGGTCTCGCGGCGAAGACGGGTCCCATCTTCGGCGGTTTTGTAGAGCCAGCTTTCTGGCGCCCAGGAGAGGGGCGGGTCCGGCGTTCCCTTCGGTTTGAAGTCTTCCATCTCAGGAAGCGTGACGGGCAATTCGTCCGCGGCGACGGGCCGCATTCGCCCGGTCGGGTTCCCGTCGTCATCGAGTTCATGCCAGATTGGAAACGGCTCGCCCCAGTAGCGTTG
>JAGQQQ010000747.1:2439-2759 GCA_020426125.1 Planctomycetaceae bacterium | reverse complement strand
GCCAAGGCCGCATCCATCCCGGAGGAGAGGAGCATTCCCAGAATAATCACGAGAGTCTGCTGAAAACGGGCACTGCTGGGCATGAGAAAGTCTCCTCGGCGGGGCTGGGACGAGCGACGCACGTCGCGCACTCTCCATTTTATTCCTCCCTTCAGGCCGGTTTCCAGCCGATCTCCTTCAACTTCGTGGGGAATCATGTGAGTTGCTCTACATTCCTCGAATCCGCTGCTACACTCGCTTGTTGGAAATGGGACAGGCTATCACCAGCCGCAATCGAAGAGTTTTTTCTGTCAGGATTGAGTCATGAGTGTGACCGCCGT
>JAGQQQ010000747.1:0-2415 GCA_020426125.1 Planctomycetaceae bacterium | reverse complement strand
AGCCAAAGGGAAGATTGTTGATCTGCTGACGGACCAGCATGAGATCGTTTGCCGGTATCTGGGAGGCAACAACGCCGGGCACACAGTGATGTTTGGCGGAAAAACATACAAGCTGTCCCTGTTGCCTGCGGGAATTCTGCGTCCTGGGGTCACTTCAGTCATCGCGACGGGTGTCGTTATCAACCCCCAAGCGCTGCTGTCAGAGATTGATTCGATCCGATCGCAGGGGGTTGATGTTGGCGAACTGCTCATTAGCGATCGGGCGCACGTCATCTTTCCCTATCACATGTTGGAAGAAGCGGCTCTTGAGCGGGCTCGCGGCGACAAGGCCATTGGCACGACGATGAGGGGAATCGGGACCTGCTACCGTGATAAAATTGGGCGGACGCATGCGATTCGCGTGGGAGATCTCTACCGTCCCGAGTTTTTCCAGGAGCGTCTCACCGAAGTCATTGACCAGAAACGCGTAACCATTCATGCGGTGGATCCTTCTGCGGAAATGCCGACCGTGCAGGGAATTGTGGAAGAGTACGGGAACTACGCCGAGCAACTGCGAAAGCACGTCACCGACACAACCGCCTGGCTCCACTCCGCGATCAAGCAGGGGAGAAGTCTGTTATTCGAGGGAGCCCAGGGGAGTCTCCTCGACATTGACCATGGAACGTTCCCCTATGTGACGTCATCGAACAGTTCCGGCTGCGGAATCCACTCTGGAAGCGGCGTTCCGGAACGAGTCATTGATCGGATGATTGGCGTCGTGAAAGCCTACACCACGCGTGTTGGCGGCGGCCCCTGTCCAACAGAACTGTTGGACGATGTCGGACAGCACATTCGCGACGAAGGGAATGAGTATGGCACCGTGACCGGGCGTCCGCGTCGGTGCGGATGGTTCGACGCTGTCGCCACAGGCTACGGAGCCCGTATTAGCGGGGTGGACTGCATCGCGGTGATGCTTCTCGATGTTCTTAGCAAACTTGATGAACTCAAAGTCTGCGTGGCCTACGAGATTCGCGGCGAGCGGACGACCAATTTTCCCAGCCATATTGAAGATTTGTCGATCGCGAAACCCGTGTATCGGACCCTTCCCGGCTGGAAGAAAGACATCACGGGCGTCCGCAGACTGGAAGACTTTCCGAAGGAAGCCCGAGTCTATCTCGATACGGTTTCCGAACTCTTGGAATCAGAAATCGGTTTCGTTTCGATCGGCCCTGATCGGGAACAGACGGTAACGATTTGAGAATGTGAAGTTGTGTCATGTCCGCAGCGCGCGGATGTCGGTCGACGTCACGACGACGAGCCTCGGAATGAGGGGAACGTTTCGAAGTTCGTCGCGTTTTGGCCACAGGAATCTGAAATTTTCGTCGTTTGAGATAACGACGGAACGAACTTCGGACGAACGTCTCTACGATGCCCCCAAGGCCGCGTCAGGACTTCCTGGCGGTCTTCTTTTTTGTCGGCTTCTTTTTCGTCACCTTCTTGCTGACCTTATTTTTCGAATCCGATGGCTTCGAAGAGTGACCTGAAGTCGACGGGCGAGACGTCTTTTTCTTCGTCGGACGTTTCTTGCTCACCTTTTTCGACGACTTCGCTTCGATGGTCTTTTTGCTGGACTGGGCGGTTTTGGATTTTTTCTTGGGGTTTTTGAACAGTTCCGCCAACCGCTTTCCCGCTTGGTGAGGATCCAATTCCTCATCGGACGGATCGAATTCCGCGAAATGCTCTTTCAGTTCCGGGTCGGTGGCCAGACACTTCAACAAATGGCAAACCAGCGGCGCATCGGCCTTCTTGACAGCGGACTTCAGATCATCGGCCGCACTTTCGGGGGTGCTGTCTGCATCCCCGAACCCCAGCCAGACCAGCACGGCGTGCATTGTCTGGTCAATCGGCAGGACATGACTGCCCAGTGCCTGCTGAAGTGTGTAACTGCGAATGAACGGCGTCTGATGGGGAATCTCCTCCAGTTCCTTTTGTGCCTGGTCTTGCGTCTTGCGGCGGAGTTGTTCGAGGTCGTAGGCGTAATGTTTTTCGAATGTGTGCTGCAGCGCTTCGCGAACTCGCATCGCTTTCCAGGATGCGTCATCGATTTCTCCGAGGCTCTGTTCGATCTCAGTCACTGACGAGACCCGAATTTCATTCAGGTCGAAAAATGTCTCCGTCATCCGAGTGTACGCCCTCTCGGCTTGCTCGTGGGTGACGTCCTCCACGAGCACTGCGAAGAGCAGAGTTTCAAACGTTGGCCAAGCCTGTTTTGGCAGCGAAGCGCCGTACCGTTTCTTGGCCTCCGCCACGACCTTTTTCAGAATGGACTGTTTGTCCGCCGCCTTCAATGACTTCGCACTCACGATCATATTCTCCAGTCGTGTGAGTTGGGACATCCCGACTCAAACTTGCCGCCATGTCTTTGGAAAATCTCAC
>JAGQQQ010000746.1 GCA_020426125.1 Planctomycetaceae bacterium | reverse complement strand
GACCTCGACAAGAAACTGAATCCCGCGTCGACATGAAATTCCAGGTCAGTCCTTATCGACCTCTTACGTTCTGCCTTGATTTATCAGTTCTCACGGGTTGACTCCGTGGCGGGTGCCATTTGCGGCTGACGAGGAGTTCGGAGAGTGTTGTCAGACACAACTCCTTGAGGTCCGGTGATACGGACGCATTCGTCCTTTTCGTCGTCGGAGACCGCCACATTGCCAGATACGTGAGCGGGCTGCTTCGAGTTAACGACGACGATCGCCGTATCGAGAAATCGACTCGTGGTATTGCCGATTACCCGGACATTTTCCGCGTTGGAGGCAGACAACGAGTGCCGCCAACGATCGACTTGGTTGTCTACGAACGTCACGGTCGAACCTTCGTGAACCCAGACCGCGAAATGGGGAGGACCCGGCCCCTTGCGTGGACCGTTCCCATCCATCTGGTTGCCGATCAAAGTTGCGGTGCCACGGACAAGAACCCCGGCCACTCCGCCTCCTGAGATCGTGTTGCCTTCGATTAAAGCTCTTGACTCTTCCTGAATGGCGATCATCGGAGGCATGCCGCCGGTTCGCTTGAGTTCATTGCCGAGGATTTGCGCCTGCGATTCACTTCGGACCCCGATCGCGACCATTTGATTTTCAATGCACTGATTGTGGATGACAAGCGCCCTCGACTTTTCGCGGACACCGATCCCGGACTGCCTGTTCTCGCGACACTTGTTGCTGACAATCAGCGCCTTCGCTCCATTTTGAACGCCGATGCCGGTCTGTTCGTTCTGCTCACAAAGGTTTCCACGGATCACGACATTGGCTTCGTCTTCCGCGCCAATTCCAGCCAGGAGATTCTCATAGCAGTGGTTTCCATCAATTATTGAGTCCGCGTTGGCACGGATCCCGATGCCCGCCTGCGAATTCCGATAGCACTCGTTATCACGAATGACAGTTCGAGCCCCTTCTTCCGTACCGATCCCCGCCATTTGGTTTTCGAAGCAGTCGTTTCCAATGATGACGGGCCGCGCTCCGTCTTGTGAACCAATTCCGGATGTCTTGTTCCGATAACAGTGGTTGTTGCGGATCACCGGGGACGCCTTTGACCGACAGCCGATTCCGGACATTCCGTTCTCAAAGCATTCGTTGTGTTCGATCAGCGGTGTCGCTCCGGTTCGACAGCCGATGCCCGCTTCCTGATTCCGATAGCAGCGGTTGTGACGCAGGATTGGAGCCGCATCCTCCCGGACGCCGATTCCGGCCAGATCGTTGTCGTAACATTCATTGTGCTCGACCAAGGGAGTCGTCTCGATGCCGGTTCGAATCCCGATTCCCGCGCGGCGGTTCTGGTAACATCGATTGCCGCGCACGATGGGTTTCGATCCTTCGCTGATCCCGATTCCGGCTCGAACATTACCGTAGCACGTATTGTTGATCACCAGTGGACTGGCATTCATCGCATGTCCGATTCCTGCGTAGAAGTTCTCGAAACAGGTATTCTCTTCGATGGTCGGTGACGAGTTCATCATCGCCCCAATCCCCCCGCCCATATTTCGATACGTAAAATTGCCAAAGATGTGGGGGGAGACTCGGATGCCTTCAGCTCCCATGACCACGATGCCGGTATAGCCAACGTGGTGGACAATGTTGTTCAATACTTTGCAGTCAGGGATTCGGATGACACTGATGCCGGCGACGCCAGGTTTTCCGATCGACTCATACGACTGGTTTTCCCCCTGCGATGCATGGTGCTTATTCCACGCCTCGTCATCATAAGTTCCAACGCCCGTCACGGTGAATCCGTCGATCGTTGAGTCTTCAGCCATGGTGACTCCGGGTAGGTCTTCATCACCGCCGGTCCCATCAATGATTGTTTCCTCTGCTCGCTTTAGTCCGAGATTCCCTTTCGTCTCATCACCGGCACTTCGTAGAGTGATCCCCGTCTTGAGGCGGAGTCGTTCTCGATAGGTTCCCGCTCGAACCAAGATGGTGTCACCCGAAACGGCGACGTCGATCGCTGCTTGAATCGTTTCATGGTCTTCCGGCACGTGTAACGTCGCAGCATCGACCGAACGGCCCGATATTGCCAGCAAGACCAACACCGGAACACTGATACCGACTCGAAGCGCGTACATGGGGTTGTTCCTCTTGGTGGAATGCCTGTCGATCGGATGACGGGGGATTGATTTCCAATTGGTCTTTGTAGACGGCGAATATTCGTTTGAGCATCACAGCCAAATTCGGAAATGACAAGTCCAACTTGTTTCCTCGACGCCGCTGAGTCGCTCGCTTGTCACGCAGGCGGTTCCACTCGGTGAGCACTCGGAACCACGGTGGATG
>JAGQQQ010000745.1 GCA_020426125.1 Planctomycetaceae bacterium | reverse complement strand
CTCGAAGACTTCCCTCGTTCAGGAGAGACGCCGTGTTCCGTTTGGACCGTACTCGTATCGCCCTGCCCTTGCTGCTGTTGGTGTCGATGCTCCCGTCACTCGTCCTCGGACAATCTGATTCTCCAATGCTCGATCTCTCCCTGCGGTCGCAATCCGAAACCTCCCCCGGGTCGGGGAGATTTCATTTGATGCATCGGGACGAACAGTGGAATCCGAAGGAGACGGCACTGATCGTTTGCGACGTCTGGGATTTGCATCATTGCTTGAAGGCGGTGCGTCGGTTGGAGGAATTCGCTCCACGGCTCAACGAGGTTGTGAAGGCGGCTCGCGAGCAGGGGGTGACCATCATCCACTCTCCGAGTGACTGCATGGCCGCCTATGCCGACCACCCCGCGAGGAGCCGGGCCGAGCAGGCGCCGGGGGCGGAGTATCAGCCCCCGATGATCGATCAATGGTGTTCCCGGATCCCGTCTGAGGAACGGGGCGTTTATCCCATCGACCAGTCCGATGGCGGTGAAGACGATAACCCGGTCGAACACCAGGAATGGGCGGCGAAACTCAAGGCGATGGGCCGCAACCCCGGCACGCCCTGGAAGAAACAGCATGATAAGATCGAGATCGATACCTCCCAGGATTACATCACCGACAAGGGAGTTGAAGTCTGGAACATCCTCTCGGAGCGGGGAATCAAGAATGTGATTCTTACCGGCGTGCATGTCAACATGTGCGTCCTCGGTCGGCCGTTTGGGCTGCGGCAGATGGCACGCAACGGCAAGAACGTCGTCCTGATGCGGGATATGACGGACGCGATGTATAACCCCGAGCGTTGGCCGTATGTCAGCCACTACACGGGCAACGATTTGATCATTTCCCATATCGAACGGTTCATCTGTCCGACGATCACCAGCGATCAATTGCTCGGCGGCGAACCGTTTCAATTCTCGAAGGACACGCGCCCCCATTTGGTGATGGTGATCGCCGAAGATCCGTACCACACTCAGGAATCACTCCCCCAGTTTGCCGCGAACCATTTGGGGAAACAGTTCCGGGTCACGACGTTGTTCGCGAAGGAAAACGACCGCAACAGTATCCCCGGGTTGTCGGCCTTACGTGACGCCGACCTGTTATTGCTCAGCGTGCGGCGACGTGTCTTACCGGAAGGGGACATGGCGATCCTTCGCGAATACGTGTATTCTGGGAAACCGGTGATCGGTCTGCGGACATCGAGCCATGCATTCTCCCTGCGAGACGGTTCTCCCCCCGATGGCTATGCGGACTGGCCGAGTTTTGATGCGGACGTTTTCGGTGGCAATTACCACGGAAGCTATCCCGATGAACTTCGCTCGACCGTCCAACTCGCTCCCTCCGACACGACGCCAGCCATTGTGCGAGGTCTTGATGAAGCCGAGTTTGTCCAGGGCGGCCACATGTATAAGGTCTCGCCCTTGGCAAATGGAGCACAGGTTCTGCTGACAGGACAAGTTGATGGTCATCCAGCCGAACCGGTCGCCTGGACTTTCAAACGAGCCGATGACGGGAAGTCCGTCTACATCGCACTTGGACATCCCGAGGACTTTCAGCAACCACTGTTTCAGCATCT
>JAGQQQ010000027.1 GCA_020426125.1 Planctomycetaceae bacterium | reverse complement strand
TATGAAGATTTCGGCTCGGATCCGGGGGACACTCACTGCCGTGATCTGGATCGTGGCGGCTGGGATTCCGTTCGTTTTTCTGTGGGGAACGGACATCCCTTTGGGGGTTCCCGGAGAATGGACATGGGCTCGGCTCTCCACGAAACCGGAATTGCTTGTCGGAATCCTGCCAGCGGTGCTGTCTGGAGCGGGACTTTGGGGATACGTGCACTTTCTTGGCCCGTCTGAGACTCGCCACCGGCGTTTCTGCGATTTGCCTCGATGGGGGGGATTGTGGCTGATTGGCGTCATCTGGCTCTTTTCGCTGATTTCCGCCATTCCCGGACCTCCCGGGCTGGGGCGTCTGCCGTTTGTTCTCTACTACAATCGGATGTCGGGGTATTTCTTTGAGGCGCGGTATGAAGTCGACGATCTCGGGGAGTTCCTGAGAGATTATGAGATGTCGATCGCGGCGGATCAGGATGCTCGCAACTATTTGCATCGAGGGACCCATCCTCCCGGCTTGACGGTGGCGTACTGGCTTCTCCTTCAGGCTGTTGAGGGAAGCCCGGCTTTGGAGTCCGCCCTGATCGCCACGGAGCCCAGCGACGTTCGAGATGCCGTCTCCGTCATCCGAGTGAACGAACAAAATGCTGGACGAATGCTGCGTACGGCGGATGAAGCCACACTCTGGCTGGCATCGCTGATCACAATTGGTCTGGCAGCCCTGACGATTCTTCCTTTGGCGGGAATACTCGGACGGACGGTTTCCGCGGAGGTTGTCTGGTCCGCTACAGCCATGTGGTTTACGGTTCCGGCAGTCGCCGTCTTCCTGCCCAAATCGGATGCGATCTTCCCCTTCTTCGCGATGGGCGCTCAGTGGCTCTGGCTCCAGGGACTGGATCGCAACAATTGCTGGTGGGGAATGGCAACCGGGGCCGTCTTGCTTCTGTCACTGGGAATGACTTTGGCTTTCCTTCCGATTGGCCTGGTTTTCATCCTGCAATTCTGGATGGCGCGACCAGAGGAGCGATCGTCGTCAAACAAACCCCTTCTTTCGACGCGTCCCTGGTCAGCGGCGATCGGAGCAACAACCGCGTTCTTGATTCTTCTCATCGTGTCCGGGCTGGGACTCGAGTTGAACCTTCTCAAGATCTGGGCGCTCAACTTGCGAAACCACGCGGAGTTCTACAGCCACTTTGAGCGAAGCTACGGAGCTTGGTTACTCGTCAACCCGTTGGAGTTGGGGATTGCCCTCGGGGTGCCGCTCACTGTCATCGCTCTGTCCGGCCTGTTGGCAAATCGTGGCTGGAGTCAAATGGACTATGCGATTCTGATTGTCTGGTTGGGGTTATGGATCAGCGGGAAGAACATGGGTGAGGCGGCGCGTCTCTGGCTTTTCTTGACGCCGGCCGCAGTCTGGTGGGCGGCACTCTCCGTGAATCGCTTCGACCTGTCCCCGCTTGGTTCGCGGCGGGGCAGAAGCTTCATTCTGGCTCTTCAACTCCTGGTCTGCCTCTCAACGGTCGTTCGGGTCGATGGATTTCACTTTGACGAGTTGTCGCCGAGTCACACCACGCACGAACGTCTTGACACGAATCCGATTCGGCCAAACGGGTGTTTCCTCACAATGCGGGAATCTGGCCTATAAACTGGAGTCCTGGCTGGTCGTGTTGAGTCCATCGCAATCTTGTGTTTCACGCCAACCCACTTGTGAAATGCCCGACGGATTCGAGTGAGGCCATGATCCAGTTCTCCCAGATCGGGCTCATGGCAAGACTTCTCAGAGCAGAGCAGCCCGGTCGCCGTTTCGCTCCGTAACACGCACGGAGGAGTCCTCAGATCGCCTTTCGGGAACCGTCCTTCGGGGTCACGAACCTTGTCGACGCCGGGCGAACCCCTCCAGACTCAAAGAACCTCTATCCAAACCGGTTTGTGCCGTGAGAGCGAGCAGGTCGTTTGCCAGGGACGGAATCCCAAGCAGGCAAACCCCAAGACTTGTCGTTGCAGGATGACGCCGCATGGCGAATGACGCTGCCGCTCGAACTCAAACAACGATTGAATATCAGTTCGAAAGCTCGTAACACATCAGCTTGTCTTGCTCACGCAAATACAGCTTGCCGTCAACAACAACGGGATGCGACCAGCTCTGGGCTTCCTGGTATTCTGGCCGAAAGGTGCCTTGCAGGTTGTAGCCGTCTGGAGTCGCTTCAATTAAGGCAAGCAAGCCATCCTGATATCGAAAGATGATTTGATCGTTGATCTGAGTGATGGCGGCCGATCCGCTTCCTTCGGGGCGAATGTCCCCGCCCCACTTCACTTGACCAGTGGGGATGTGAAGACAGATGGGCCACCCTTTGTTGTGTTGGTGCCCAGCAAACAAATACTCGCCATTGCGAATCATGCCGCCATGGTGGTTTTGGAACGTCTTGGAGTCGAGAAAATACTCTTCTTGTGCCGTCACACCTTCCCCACTTTTGGACAGTTTCAACAAGCATGCCCCCGTGCCATAGCCGGTCGATGCGAACACGTAGTCGCCGAAACAGATCGGCGTTGGGATATTGGCCGTTCCATTCGCGACCTTATTGTAGCTCCAGAGAAACTCTCCATCACTCGCTCGCACTCCAATCACGCCACGACCGACCAGTTGCACATACTGCTTCACTCCCGTTGCTTCGGAGACCACGATCGACGAATATCCGGCACCATTTTTCCCGTTCTCGCCGAGGTCAGGAACTTGACTGGCCCAAATCTCTTCACCTGACTTCTTGTCGAGTGCAACGATCATGGCATCCTGCGCCCCGGGGGTGCAGAGCACCCAATCTCCGTCAACGAGTGGAGACTCGGAGTACCCCCATCCGGACATCATCTTGCCACCCCAGTCCTTTTTCAAATTCCGCTTCCAGACCACTTCCCCGTCGCCCGTGCGGAGACAGGAGATTTGTCCATCCGAGGTGACGACATACAAATGGTCTCCATCCACCGTGGGGGTGCAGCGTGATCCGGGGTAACTGTGGTCTGGGTTTTCTTCCGTCAACGGCCGCGACCACAGCACTCGCTGGGACTGTACGTCCACACAAACAACCCCTTGTCCGCTTTTCAGATTCCCGGTCGAGTACAGCCGGCCATCCACAATGGCGACGCTTGCAAAGCCTTTCCCCATCCCGTCAATGGTCCAAAGGTGCTTGGGCGGACTGTCTTTCCAGTCGAGCTTCGTAATCTTTTCGATGGCGATGCCATTGCGATCCGGACCTCGCCACTGCGGCCAATCCGCGGCTGACAAGACCGACACCGAAAACAGCCCGACGAGGCAGGCGACAAGACGAACGGAGGACATGGGATCGATCCTTGAAAGTGAAAAAGTCGGATATCTCAACAAGTAATGCCCGAATTGGGCCAGCCAGCGCGGGCGGACCTTCATCTTCGAACTAGGCAAGACACGGACGGAACGATTCGAAGATCAGTGGCGGGCAACGGGGCGGGTGGAAAGTTGTCCTTTCCCAAACTCAATGCCAAATCCTAGCCGATGGACCAACCATTTCTCAATTGTCAGCCGAGTGCCGGTCCGGGCAATCCTCGTTTGACACCGTCTCCCCAATTCGTTGGCGAGCCGAGTTGGCTGACGTCCGCGCATCACAAGACTATCATGGGAAAAGCGTAACCCATCCGTTCCTTCGCTGGTCTTTTCTCATGATCTGTGTGACGGTCACTCCCAAATCTCGGACGCTGGCTCCGGCGGACATTCTCAACGCGGCACGGCACGGCGACATTATCGAACTCTGCCTGGACTATTTCGTCAAAGAGCCAGACATCAAAGACCTGTTGTCGATCACGGAGAAGCCGATGATCGTCTCCTGCCGCCGAAAGGAAGATGGTGGCCACTGGCAAGGAACGGAAGAGCAACGCCTCATGTTGCTTCGGCAGGCAATCGTCGCTGGCCCGGAATACGTGGAACTGGATCTGGAGATTGCCCCCAAAGTGCCGCGGTTCGGCGACACGAAACGGGTCATCAGTTTCACGCGGCTGGATGGTCCGGAAACGGATATCCAGGACATTTTCTATCAGGCCTCAAATGCCAAGGCCGACATCGTCAAGTTTACCTGGCCCACGCCCGACCTCGACTCGGCCTGGCCGTTGCTCGCGGCGGTCAGTCAGAAGAGAATTCTGCCAGTTGTGGGAATGGGCCTGGGCCGGCCCGAGCTGACGTTTTCGCTTCTCGGCCTCAAATACGGGTCTCCCTGGATCTACGCCGCGCTGGAACCGGGGATGGAATCCCATCCGGGGCAGGCCAATGTCCATGAGTTGATTGAGACGTACCATTGCCAGGATATCGATTCCAAGACCGTCTTTGTGGCGATCGCGGGGTTTGGCCCGGCCCAGACATTGGGGACGCGAATTCTCAATGCGGCCTTTGCGGAACTGGAAATGAATGTCCGCTGCCTGCCCATCGAGCTGGGAAGCACGTCCCAGCTCAAGAAGATGCTCGACATTCTCAAAATTCGAGCAATCGTGGTCAAAGGGACGCTTGGCCGACAACTCCTCGAACTGGCGGACCACATCGACAAACACGACGAGCAAAGCCAGTATATCAATCTCCTTTTGAAAACCGACAAAGGCTGGAACGGCTATAACACACTCTGGCGAGCGGCACTCAAGGCCGTGGAGCAGCAGTTCGGTGGAGGCTCGCGACCGCTTGATAAACGGAACGTCATGGTCATCGGCAACGGCGGAATCGCTCAGTCGATGGTCCACGCCGTCACTCAGCGAAAAGGACTCGTCAGTGTCTGTGGTCCGAATGACAAGGAAGCCCAACTGACCGCCGCGACGTGTGGTTGCCGTCACGTGCCGTTTCAGAATCTGTACGAGACTCTTGCTGATGTCATCATCATCGCCGACCCCAACGTCAAGTCGGGAACCTCCCGAGGGATGGTCAATCCGTCTGTTTTTCAACCCAACATGACGGTCATTGATGTCAGCAATCTTCCACTGGAAACCGATCTGTTGATCGAGGCTCGTGATCGCGGCTGCAAGGTCATCGACTCGTCCGAAATCTTCACCGATCAACTGAAATCGCAATTCAGAGCATTTACTGGCAAGGACCTTCCGGATTTGGCGATCCAATCGGGAATGGAAGCCTGAATCGTCGACTGAGATTGTTGGGCGCCCATGTCCGAGAAAATTCGAAATCCCAAGTTCCCCATCTCAAACAAATTCAAAACCTGCATTTCGATACGAAAAAACAAGTCGAGCCCTGGCAGAAAACCCATCAGCCAATCACAGCGAGTTGTTTCCTCCTTGGGAGTTTGTGATTTCGAATTGGTTTGGTCCTCGTTTCTTCGGTTTGGCGATTTCTCCCCTTTGCCTGTCCCAAAAATAGAATCGGTCATTTCGACGTTTGACCGCCGCACTCTGCGCAATCAAGGACAGCGAATGTCTGACTCGGATTCGATCCATTTGTATGACTACGATCTGCCCCCGGACCTGATTGCCCAGTATCCGGCGGAACGACGTGACGCTTCGCGGCTGCTCGTCGTGAATCGTAAACAACAGGCGATTTCCCATCATCAGTTTTCCGAACTTCCGGAGCTGATCGAAGCGGGGGATCTCCTGGTGCGCAACAACACGCGTGTGGTTCCAGCACGACTCTTTGGCACTCGGACGTCGACCGGCGGCAAATGGGAAGGGCTCTTCCTCCGAGAAGAAGACGATGGTCGCTGGCGAATCATTGGTCAGACTCGCGGCAAGTTGATGGCAGGCGAGACGGTGACCTTAACGTCTTCTCAACACAGCGAGTCGGTCACGCTCGTCCTGGAAGAGAGGACGAATGGCGGCGAGTGGATCTGCCGCCCCGAATCGGGTCGCCCGTTGCTGGAGCTCCTGAATCAGTTTGGGACGATGCCGCTTCCGCCGTATGTGGATCGCGAAGCGGAACAGACCGACTGGGACCGATACCAGACGATCTACGCGTCCCGACCCGGTGCCGTCGCCGCTCCGACCGCAGGGCTGCACTTGACTCCCGAAGTCTTGGAGCATTGCGAATCGCGTGGAATTTGTTCCACGGATGTGACGTTGCATGTCGGAATGGGGACGTTCCGTCCCGTGAGCGCGGAGCGGTTGAGCGAACATCAAATGCACAGCGAATGGTGCGAGTTGCCCGAAGAGACCGCGGGCGCGATTCAACAGACGCGGAACCGAAACGGTCGCGTCGTGGCCGTGGGGACGACAGCCGTCCGCACACTTGAGTCAGTCGCTCGATCGGGGGAGATTCGACCCTGGACGGGGGACACGGATTTGTTCATCCGACCGCCATATCAGTTTGCCGTTGTGGATGCGATGATCACCAACTTTCATCTGCCAAAGTCCACGTTGATGGTGCTCGTTTGTACCTTCGCAGGCCGGGAACTGATGTTGGACGCCTATGCGGAGGCGATCCGGGAGCGTTATCGATTCTTCAGTTACGGGGACGCGATGTTGATTCTTTGAGTGTCCATGACACTAAGGGCCGACCCCCCGGCTCGCCTGGGGGGTTAGCTGGCGTCCAGAAGTCGCGGATGCAATGATTCGAAGAACGTCACCAATCACAAAGAACTCAGAGAGAAGCCGATGGACGCCAGAACGCTGAATGAACTCGCGAAGTACGACACGCCGACCGTTTGTAATGTCATCGAACTCTTTGATGTCCGGCCCCGGAACACTGGGTACATGGATGGCTCCATTCGAGCCGTTTTCCCGGAACTCCCCCCGATGGTGGGCTACGCACTGACCGCGACTTTTCGCAGCATGGCCCCGCCCCGATCGGGTGACGTCTACAGCAGCCTGTCCGATCAGACGGAGAAGTTTGCCGATTTGCCTGGGGCTCCGATTATGGTCTTTCAAGATCTTGACGAGCCAACAACGTCTGCGACGTTCGGGGAGGTGATGTGCACGATCTACAAGTCGTTTGGATCGGCGGGTTTGATCACCTCGGGAGCGGGACGTGATATCGATCAGGTTCGTGCGCTGAAGTACCCCGTCTTCACAAACGGAACAATCTGCTCACACGGCTACTGCCACATGCCGCATCTGAATGTTTCGGTCACGGTCGGCGGGATCGCGGTCGATCCGGGCTCCCTATTACATGGCGATATCAACGGGGTGACGACCATTCCCGAAGACATTGCCAGTGAAGTCCCAGACGCCTGCCGGGAACTGATGGAAGCCGAACAGGTGGTCCTCGACTACTGCAAGAGCGGCGACATCAGTCCCAAGGGCCTTGCCGAGGCCCGCCAGGAATGCGGCCGGATGATCGAATCCCTCGCCAAACGGTTGCGTCGCAAGTAAAGAAGAGAAGTCTTCATCGCGAGACTTTCCAAATCCCAAGCCCCGATTTCTGCTCCCCATTTGCAAAGACGTTTCCCGCCTGCGAGCATCCTGGAAAGCGGTCCATCAAAACGGAGTTTGCCATGATCATCGGTGTTCCTAAGGAAATCAAAGAAGATGAATACCGCGTCGCGATGATTCCGTCCGGCGTAGAGGAACTGACTCGGGCAGGGCATCGGGTGTTGCTGGAACTGGGAGCGGGGCTCGGATCCGGAATTCCTGACGACCAATATGCGATCCATGGTGCCGAAATCGTGGCTGGTCCCGAGCAGATTTTTGCCGAGGCGGAACTCATCGTCAAAGTGAAGGAACCGCAACCGGAGGAATGGCCGCTACTCCGCTCGCAGCAGATGCTGTTCACCTATTTCCACTTCGCCGCGGACGAAGAACTGACGATGGAAGTCCTCGACACGGGGGTGACAGCGATCGCGTACGAAACGTTGCGAGGGCCGAACAACTCGCTGCCCTGCCTGACGCCGATGAGTGAAGTCGCGGGGCGAATGAGCATTCAGGAAGGGGCGAAATACCTCGAACGTCCGCAAGAAGGCCGGGGAATCTTACTCGGAGGCGTTCCCGGGGTTCAGCCCGCCCATATCACGATTCTGGGTGGCGGTGTCGTCGGCAAGAACGCCGCTCAGATCGCAGCGGGATTTCAGGCGGACGTCGTTCTGATGGACGTCAACGTCGACCGATTGCGGTACCTCGAAGACATCATGCCGCCGAACGTGAACACGATCTTTTCGGACCGCCACAACATTCGCGAGGAACTCCAAGTGGCGGACCTTGTGATTGGAGCCGTGTTGATTCCTGGGGCGAAGGCTCCGTCGCTGGTGACGGCGGAGGATCTGAAGATCATGAAACCGGGCGCTGTGATCATCGATGTCTGCATCGATCAGGGAGGCTGTTTTGAAACCAGCCGTCCGACCACGCATTCCGAACCAACGTATGTCGTCGATGACATTGTCCACTATTGTGTGACCAACATGCCGGGAGCGGTAGGCCGGACAAGTACATATGCCTTGTGCAATGTCACATTCCCGTACATCCAGCAAATTGCTTCGCTTGGCCTGTCCGTTGCTTGTGAGCGAAATCCCGGCATGATCGACGCGGTGAACATGTGGAAGGGGAACATTACGAACCGGGCGGTGGCGGATACGTTCGACCTGAGCTTTTCCCCGTGGGTTGCCGGTTCGCGGGAAACTCCTTAGTGAGGTATCCGTATTGGAATGACGCATTGATGAACGGAAAGCGTGCAGGCCAACGAGCCGGCGGATCGACTTCGGGAACGGGTCAAATCAGAGTGGTTGTCCCACTCGCGCGTCGTTGATTGGGAACTTGGCTTGGATCAAAAATCGATTGCGGGAAATTCGTCGGCTGGATTCTGGCGGGCCCGTGAGTTTGGGTTCAGTATGGGGCGGAGGAGAATTCTCGAGATCCGGTTCGCACCGCGCCAAAGAAGGGATCGACGGGTTGCGAAATCGATCCTGCTCTCGATTTTCCGACTCCATTCGTGGTTCGCCCGCAGCTTCTATGCGACACCATCGTCTCGACGTTGTCATCGAACCCATCAACGCAAAAACGATTGTCAATCCGATGAGTTCTCATGGAGAATCTTGGGTGGGGATGTGGTTTGTGTGCCGACCGTTTGGTAAAACGTTCTGCACAGGAATTGCCCTCTTATGAAAGTCTCCGGGAGGAGACTATGACGGTCGAAACGCTCGTGTCACGATTGTCCAGGACCGATTGCCGCCGTTTTTTGTGGTTACGAAATCACGCCCCCATTATCAGTCGTTCAACAGGAATCCCATCATGGAAATCGCAATCATTCGCGTGCATGGCCGGCAGGTTCTCGATAGCCGCGGAAATCCAACTGTCGAAGTCGACGTGGAACTGGAAGATGGGGCCATTGGCCGCGCGGCTGTTCCGAGCGGAGCCAGTACCGGAGCCCATGAGGCCTGTGAACTTCGTGACGGAGATAAGAATTACTACGTCGGCAAGGGGGTGCAGAGAGCCGTTCAAAACGTGAACGAAGAACTGGACGCCGTTCTGTGCGGAATGGACGCTTTCGACCAGGCCGCCGTCGACCAAGCGATGATCGATGCCGACGGCACCGAAAACAAGTCCCGAATCGGGGCGAACGCCATTCTCGCCTGTTCCATGGCGACGGCGCATGCCGCCGCCAATTCCTGCGGCTTACCGTTGTTCCGTTACTTGGGCGGGGCCGGAGCGAATCGGCTCCCCGCTCCGATGATGAACATCATCAACGGAGGCGCCCATGCCAACAACGGCATCGACCTGCAAGAGTTTATGGTGATGCCGCTTGGCTTTGACAACTTCTCCGACGCTCTGCGGTGCGGTGCTGAAACCTTCCACGCTTTGAAGAAGGTGCTTCATGACAAAGGGATGAGTACGGCCGTTGGAGATGAAGGGGGGTTCGCCCCTGACCTCAAGAATAGTGAGGAAGCGATCCATGTCATTCTCACGGCGATTGAAAAGGCTGGCTACAAGCCGGGTGAGCAAGTTCAGATTGCCTTGGACTGCGCCGCAAGCGAATGCTTCGATCGTGCGAAGAAGCAATACACCGTGGAAGGCCGGACCTTCGATTCCTCGGGAATGGTCGACCTGCTCGCCGGTTGGGTCGAAAAGTTCCCTATCTGCTCCATTGAAGACGGCCTCGATGAAGATGACTGGGAAGGCTGGAAACTGCTGACGGATCGGGTCGGCGACAAATGCCAACTGGTTGGCGACGACCTGTTTGTCAC
>JAGQQQ010000744.1 GCA_020426125.1 Planctomycetaceae bacterium | reverse complement strand
TCGCAGCGCGAATCGGCCAGAGAACCAGCATCGACAGGGCAAAGCCGACGGACACCAGCAGGCTGACGAGAGCGCCGATCAATCCGAGACCGGCGCCTGGGCCGATGTATCCCAACAGTGCGGAACAAGCAAAAAGGGTCATTGAAGGATCCTCACAAAAAGGGGACATATCTTCGTTTGGTTAGGGCGCGATGTCGTCGTGATCTGATCCCCAAGCGAGTTGCTTGGGCTGCGCGAGAAACGGCAGTTCATCGGCCGTGAGGCGAACCCCCCCCGAGACGACGGGCGTTTGCACTGTTTTCGAGTCACTTCGCACCGGATTCACAAACTCCCAGACAATTTCTCCCTCAGTCGTTACTTCGAGCAAACGGCCATGGTCCGATTCCGTGATCAAGGTATTGCCATTCGGAAGTCGCTGCTGACAGGATCGAATGTGGCTCAGCAAAGGAAGCGATTCATCCGCGCCAGAGAACGACCAGACGATGTCCCGGGAGACCGGATCAAACTGGACCACGCGCGAGCGGACTTCTGTTCCCCATGTGAAGCAGTTGTCAAACGCGAGGATGGTGCCGTCGTCCATCGGAGTCGGATCGTGTGGGAAGTCCCACGGCCCCGAGGTGGCCCAGACAATTTCTTCCTCCTCCAGGTTGATAACAATCGCCAGATTCAGGTTGCGGAGACACACCATCAGGTCGCCCGAAGAGATCGCGTCGTAATGGCTGGCAAACCCGTCACCGATCAGGCTGACGGTGTTGGAATGGAGAATATCGCCGTGGTGATCGGTGCGAGTTACGATCCCTCGGAAAAACGGGCTCTTGCCGAACAGTTCAAACAGGGAGAGTTTCTGAAGTTCCTCACCGTCCGCAGACAAGACCGAAACAAACTCCTCGATCTGTGGTCCCGGCAAATAGCCGAAAGCGGGATGAGCGTCAGATCGAATCGTCTGCGTCAGCGTGTAGATGCGGCCATCGTCCCCGACCGTCAAGTCGTGATGGGTGCAATCGTCGTACGTCCAAAGCGGTTTGCCTTGAAGATCCAGTTTGGCGAGGCCACGGCCGTTGGGAGTGGTGGTCGGCGTTTCGTACAAGGCAAGGAGATCGCCGTTTTCGTAGGCGTGGAATCGGCGGATGTAGATCGCTTTGTCCGGAACCGAACGAGGAATGTGAGGGGCGCTCTTCCAAACCTGGCTGAAGGGAATCCCCCAGCGATGAACTTCATTCCCCTGGTCATCGATCACCAGCACGGCGGATTCGTGTCCAGAACTGTACAAGGTGAATCCAGGGGAGATTCGAGCTTCATCGTTCCGAATGACCCCCTTCTCCTCCTGTCGCGAGGGATACCACAGGCAGATGGGATACTCCTCCGCCTGCATCGAAAGTTCGGCCATGAGCGCCTGGGCGGCGGTCAGTCCATCGCGCGTCATCCGAAACAGCGGCATATCCGCGATGGCCATCAGAATGCCCATCTGAATAAATAAAAACGCGACGGCGATCCGGAACCCGATTGCTCCGAACTTGTCGAATGTGGTTTCCGCAAGTTCAGTCGGTTTCGAAGGTTCCGATTTGCTCGTCGAGTGCTTCGACTTGGTCGCAACGCTCATGGGGAATCTTGCCGGTCTGGTCCAGTTGGGTGGGAAACCCCTACCAATCGGGCTTCTCCGCTTCAAACATAGGTCGCAAATGGGGAGGTGTTGCCAATTCTCCACAAAAACATCTGATCCGAACTGTTGCGTTATTCGCTCTGGCAAAAATCGCGATGTTTGACACTCGCATCTCTCCACCAAAACCTGGGGGGAGAGAACCATCTGGCGCAGACGAAGGGGCAAAGCTATGACCAATCAATGCCCAATTTTCCGTTGGCGTCACATCGCCGTCATTGGAGCATTCATGCCTTCATCGACGTGCAGGCGACTTGCCCCCAGAATGTCTTGCACGGTTCATTCCTCTGGGGGGGCTGTCATCCACGTCCAATTTCAAACCATCGCACATCCTTGACAACCTGACCCCAACGATCCCGCCGGTTTTGGGTGCCACGGCTGTGTCAGCCGTGTCGCGTTCACAAATGGGCGCCGTTTGGGCATTCGCACGGCTCACAGAGCCGTGGCACCGACAGGCGACCGGGCCACCCGTCCCATGCCTACGACGTGGCACAAGGGCTGGTGGAGGATGGCTACGAGATCGAATGGTTCAGGCCGGGCTTTGAGAGTATGGGTCGTCCCACGTCACGCTTGGAGAAAC
>JAGQQQ010000743.1 GCA_020426125.1 Planctomycetaceae bacterium | reverse complement strand
ATGGCCTCCCCAGTTGGTGTAGGCGTTGTAGGTATTGGTCGAGAGTTGCAGCAGAACTTTCGTCTGCTCCCCTGGAGTGGCGGACCGAACCACGAAGAACAGCGAACTGGCCGCGGTCCGACGGTTACGGTGGACAAATCCTCCTCCGGAATCGTTAGCGGTCAGTGAGACTTCGTAATAACCGCTCGACCAATCCTGGGGAATGGGCATCTGAAACGTGACCGGCCACTGGCAGCCATGGGACGAAGCCCGATCGGGGATCGGGGACAACTGGGCCGGAACATCCTTCTTCTCGAAGACCCGTTGCCGTTCCGCCCCCACCCGATCAATGGTGATTGACACGTGGGGGACTGACGAACAGAGATGGAATGCGATCTCTTCCCCGGGCGCGTAACTCAGTTGGCTGGTATACCCTTCCACGAAGAGCCCGGCCGGCGGTTGCTGGTCGGCAATCCCCGTCGCACACTCACCAATCAACAGGACCGCAACACTCAATACGTGTCGAATCCAATTGAGTTCGATCGTGATTGGAGAAGGACTCGTTCGTGCCGACATCTTTAACACCTGCAATTCAAGTTGGATCACGAGGACATACCACTTGTCGAAGTGTAGGAAAGTTCCCCCAAGACGGCATCTCGACGTCGCCCCCCCGAGTTGGAATGGGATTTCTGGATTCCGTGTTCATCACAAACATGTGGTGCCTTGGAAATGTCATTGCCGATTCGCGTAGAACTGGAGGCTTCCGTTAGGCCGTGTGAACGCGAACATCCGAGCGGACAAACACCCAGCAAATCGAACCGATGGCATAGATTGCGGAAAAGACCAACAGCACCAGCCCCCAGTTGGTCGTCATCTTGAAGAGATACGCAATGAACACGGGGCACGCCGCCGCGGCGAGGTTGCCGGTCATATTCATCAGGCCGAAGACTTGAGGAACATAATCCCCGCCGATGTCCATCGTCGCGGAGAAGGCACACGGCCCCGCCAACGCGGCGAAGAAAGCTCCCAGTGTCAGTAAGCCGACTGCCATGGACGTACTCTCAACAAACCATGCGGAGAGAATCAACAGGGAACACGCCATTAAGAATGTGGTCCCAACTAGGCTCCGGCTGAGTCGGAGGTTCCCCGTTCGATTGAGAACCCAGTCGGTCAACCATCCCCCACACAAACAGCCGGCCATCGTCCCGGAGAACACCAACGCTTGCAGGTAGCCGGACTCTTTGACAGACACATCCCGTGTCACCTGAAGAAACGTCGGGAACCAGCTGGCGAAGAACATGTAGCCCGCCGCGCGACAAACCTGTTGTCCGCACAGAAACCAGATTCCCGAATGCGTGAGGATCTCCTTCCAGGGAACGGGCTTCTCATTGGTCGAGTGAGCCTCGGGTTCTTCCACGACGGGCTGAATCAAATTCCGCTCGGCACTGTTCACGGACGGATCATTCTGCGGGCGATTGTGAAACAGGAACCAAAACAAAGCGACCCAAATTAGGCCCGGAATGGCATACACAATGAAGACCAGTCGCCAATCGACAACGGCGATAAACTCGGCTGTGAGAACGCTGGAGGTAATGGCCCCACCCTGCATCCCCATTGTGAAGATGCCGCAGGCGAACGCCCGATTCGCGACCGGGATCCAATGCGACAGCGAATAGCACCCCGCCGGAAACAGACCCGCCTGCGCGGCGCCCATGATGAGTTGAGCGAGGAGCAGCAGCCACAGGCCAGGAGCGAGGCCAATCCCCAGCGTCGCAAGCGAGCCCGAAAACATGAACAGCAAGAGGGCGAACTTGGCTCCCTTTTGATGGGCCAGCCATCCGCCGGGAATCTGCAAAACGGCATAACTCCAAAAGAACATCCCCATAAAGACTCCGGACTGTTCGAGACTCAGTCCGAGATCCTCGCGAATCGTACTCTCCGAGACACTGACCGCATTTCTGGTGAGATAGGCAATCGCCGATGACAGCGTGAGAAACGCGAGGACACGATAACGGACTGTCGTAGGTCTGAGGTCGGGAGAGTTGGTCACGGTCTAATCCATTCCCTCTTGAGAATGGCCAGCGAGTCGCTCCATCAACATGTCCATCAACCGGTTCACTTCTTGTTGCGTCTCCTCGTCCAGTGACCAGGAGTGGGGTGTACGTCGAGCGTCTGACAGAAACAATCCTCGGCGAACGAGAATGGCCTTCTCGATCGCGAGGAATCCATCCAGCCCAGCTTGGAGTTGCAGGGAGACGATTCCGCAGATGGGGAAGTAAATCTCATACGCTCGCTGCTCGTCTCCTCGCTGAAGTGCTCGCCAGAGTTCGACAATGCCGTCCAATAGATCGACGCCGGGCATGGTGCCGGCAATGCCTCGGCGAAAGGCATCGATCAAGAGGATCCCGCCGGAGCCGTCGAACATTCGTGCTTGACCGGAACTCGCCTCTCTCAGATCGGAGATGTTCGGGCCGATCGGAGCCCCTTCCGGCTTAAACAGGATTTTCTCCGGACCAAACTCGTCCAGGAGCCGGACGTAGAACTTCGTCGGGATCGCCGAACCGACATAAGAAGAGGCATCCTGCACAATCAGCGGAAGATCAACGGCATTCGCCAGTGTGTGAAAATAGTCCCATAACGCCGGTTCTGGGAGTGCCGTTGAGATGGGGGGAATGGCCATGATCGCATCGCACCCCGACTCCTGGGCCGATCGCGCGTATTCGATCGCCTGTTTCAGACTTTCCGCTCCGACACTCGCGACGACAGTTCCCCGTCCCGCCGCCATCTCCACGATCATCCGGTTCAACGTGTTCCGTTCATCGGTGGTCAGCCGCAGGATTTCGGAGACCATCGCGGAACAGACCCCGTCGGCACCGACTTCGAAACACCAATCAATCTCTCGCCGCAGGCTCTCCGCGTCGATGTTGTCCTGCGGATCGAATGGCGTGTGCAAGATGGGAAGCACACCTTCAATGGTTTTGGTCATGGTTCTCTTCTTGCACTCGTTTCCGTCGGGTGATTCCGCATCGATTGGACCGACTCATCCATCGCTTCGATCAATCGTTCGAGGCTGCCTTGAGCAAACGGCGTTTGCCAGACCTGATAGATGTCGAGCGCGTATTTGTCCTCGGGAGGCAGATAGCCAATGGTGCCGTTGATCAGATTCATGCAAATCATCGTTCGATCGGGGAAGCGTTGTCGAAGTTCCGTCTGGAGCTTGGAATACGCTTCACAACACGACCCCACAAGAAAGGCATCCCCCAAACGCCACACGGAAAAGGGCACCGCGTGCGTGGTCCCATCTCCCAGAACTCGGCGAATGTCCCGCTTACGTCGCAACCGCTCTTGAACCGCGCGGTCTTCACAGGCCGCCCGTTGCTGTTCGAGGTCGTCGGCGCTCGGCCAGTCCTTTAAGGCGAGTTCAAGAAGATGACGCTGGCAGTCGATCTGTGTGGCTGGCTCAAACGGACGATGTTTCCAGACCGCGAGCGGAGCCCCGGATTCCATGACTCCCGAGTAGGCCAGTTCCGTTCCTGCGGGGGACATATCATAGAGAGCGGCCAGCGCAGCGTAGCCGAGTTGACGGCCGTGACCATCCGCAACGTTCACATCCCCGACATATTGATACTTTGGCGACAGTTCACCCGAGGCGCCATGCAGATAAAAGGCATTGGCGCCCGTCGCCTGTTCAATCGTCTCCCGCATCGCTCCGATGAAGTCGGGAGAGAGGGACTCGTTTTCCCAAGCCAGTGTTGTCGGATGGCAGGCATAGTTCACCAACACGGCACGCATGGCCCCTTGCGAGTCGGTCAGTCGCCCGACCACGAGCGTCGAGTCCGCCGTGTTCTCTGGGTTATACCCGCACAGGAAACGGTCACTCTCCGGATCCGGCAAGTCGCGATTCGAAGCCAACTGGCACGTTCCCTGATGCCAGTCCAAGATCCCGGAGAACTGGTCCGACAACGCTTGACGAATTGTGGCGACCGCCGATTCGTAAACGGATTCCAGCCACGCTTCCTGCAACTCGCTCCCCGGCAGGTGGGGATCTGGCTCCATTAATGGGGCGGACGCGTGCGTATGTGTCAACGCGAAGATCAGTTGATCCGCTGGCAGATTGAATTCCTTCAGCAGTCGAGATTGAAACCGTTCAAACAGACTCATTGGCCGCCACCAGCCGAGATCGGCTTCGATGAGAATGAGAGACGTATCTCCTTGCGAGATTGCCAGCACATTCAGCGTCAACGGCCGGTGAACAGACGTCGCAACATCATTCTTCGCGGCCCCCCAGTTGCGTGAGTAAATCCCGACAGGTGGAGTGATCTCCGAACGGGCGACGCCGAACGTTGCGGCCAAACTGTCCTGCCGCCGAGGAGGAGGAATCGCCATACTGCTGCCTTTGTCTCAATCAGTTACCAGTCACCCACGCTGCCATCGGAATAGAAGACTCGCTGGGGAATCTCTTGCTCAAACGGATGCTTTCTCACTGCGTCTTCATCGATCTCAATTCCCAAGCCGGGTTTCTGGTTGGGGGTGACGGTTCTTGTTTTCGGATCGACTTCAAACCCTTCGGTGACAATGTCCTTTCTCCAGGGGACGTCGTCATGGACCGACTCGCAGATGATATAGCTCGGCTGGGAGAAACCAAACTCCAGGGACGCGGCCGTGCTGACTGGCCCTTGCGGATTGTGTGGCGCCAGGGCAATCCGATAGGCATCGGCCAGTGCAGCGATTCGGCGGGCCTCGGTAAAGCCGCCACAATGCGTGAGATCCAACTGGCAGATCTCGCAGCCTCGCGCGGCGAACAGATCACGGAATGCCGCCAGATGCGTCATGCGCTCCCCAGTCGCGATGGGAGTCGTCACCGCCGCGTTAATCGCCGCCAACCCCTCAATCGATTCCGGCCAGCACGGTTCCTCAAAGAAGTAGAGTCCATAGTCATCCAATGCTTGGGCAAACTTTAAGCCCATCGCGGGAGAGGGACGCGCGTGGCAGTCGACCATGATGTCGATGTCATCGCCGACAGCTTCGCGCATCGCGGCGACGCACGCTTCGGCAGCCTTGATCGGCTTGAGTCCTTCGATCGGCATTGTCGGGGGGACGGCCATCGATTTGAACGCCGTAAATCCGTCTTCCACGGCCTTCTGAGCTAGGTCGGCGAACTGCTGAGCATTGGCAACGGGCGTCTCATAGAAACTCTCCAGATTCCCGCCCCCCAAGTGACAGTACAACCGGATGAAGTCCCGAACCGGGCCGCCCCACAACTGATGGCAGGGGACACCATGAATCTTGCCGATCACATCCCACAATGCGATGTCGATGCCGGCAATCGCCGTCGAACGGACGACGCCGTTGCCGTGCCAGAAATGCTGGCGCCACATCATTTGCCACAGGTGCTC
>JAGQQQ010000742.1 GCA_020426125.1 Planctomycetaceae bacterium | reverse complement strand
TCGCCGGCGGAGCCGGCCTGCTGGGACTTTTGGCTTTTGGGAGTGCGGTTCCGATGTTCCGACCGTCCCCTTCTGTTTCCGAATCGGCAGCGAATGATTCGACAAGTCCAAGCCAATCCCAGTCGGCGGAGACGATGGCCGCCAATGAGCCATCGGCGGATGACGCTGAAGTCGTCCCCGATTGGAATGCCCTCGATCGAGAACTCAAAGAGATCGGCGGAGATCTGCACGAGTTGGAAACCCGGTCCGAACACCTCTGGGAGACGGGGAAATGACCTTCTGTGACCAACAATGGGTTCGATCGGCCAGCCGCGCCTCAATTGATTTTGGGGTTCCATCTCCAGGACCTCGCGGCCCCGACTGGGGTTCCGCCGGGCCTTCGGCCCTATCGAATGCCACCAACAGCTCGGAGCGTCTATGAAGTGGAGGACTCTGGGCAGGAAAAAAAGAATCAGTCAAGTCTGACAGAGCGCGTGGTCAGACCTTCAGGCCTCCGGCCCGGAGGGCCAAGAAAACCCTAGCCGTGGGCGATAGCCCACGGTGAGAAGCCCCCAGAAAACACCAAGGCCCGAAGGGCCGGTAGAACCGAAGCCTCGTTTAGTCAAAGACATAAGTCGGATTGTAGTCCACACCATGTTTCTTCAAGAGAATGACATATTCCTCTTCGAATGACTGTCTTGAATGATGTTCCATTTGGTTCGCAATATACGTGTAAACCGTATCCTTCATCGAAGTGCTGACAGTGAACACGCCGTATCCGTCTTGCCACCCAAAATTATTTAAGACTCCGCTGTTCTGATTGATCCGGCGACTCGATGAAGCTTTGATTTTTCCCACGAACTCAGCAACCGCGACTTTCGTCGGAATTCGCACGAGGAGATGGACATGGTCATAGTAGCCCCCGACGATCAATGCGAAGCCGTCCAATTCCCGGCATGTTGCCGCGAGATAAGAAAAGACATCATCGCGAATGGCATCATTCAACCAGCGTTGCCGGTTCTTTGTACTGAAGACAATGTGATAGAGGAGTTGCTGATGTGTCGACATGACGAGTCTTTTGGAAAGGATTGGAACTCGAGGGGGATTCTATCGGCCCTCCGGGCCTCAGGCGATTCTGGGGTTCCATCTCCGAGGCCTCGCGGCCCCGGCAGGCGTTCCGCCGGGCCTCCGGCCCTAACCAACGACATCACTTCCCGCAGAGAGTGTGATCAAAAGCAAGAAACTCAGCCCGGCAACAAATTCCTGAAATCAGGCCGAACACAACAGGAGTCGGCGACATCCAACAACTCGTGCAGTGAAAACGTCACGTCCCGGCCCGGAGGGCCATGATAACCTTAGCCGTGGGCGATAGCCCACGGTAAGCAGTTTCCCAAAGACTCCAAGGCCCGAAGGGCCGACAGAACCCCGACTACATTCCGGAAAATGTAATAAACCCCCGTCACGGGAGCGTTCGCTATGTTGAAAACTCATTTTTACTTCTTGATGGTTTTAGTGGGACTGGCCTCGTTTCTCGCTCCATTACACGGCGAGGAGACACTGGAAGATTCCGCTCTAGCCGAACTCGATCCCGTCGCAATTCCGGCGAAGGAGAATGAAGAAGCACTCATTCAAAATGAAGAGATCCCCGAAAGGGACAAAGACAAAATAAATGCCATACATCGCGATAGACGGCTATTCGCGTCAGAGCTGTCCACAATTTCCAATGCCGTCCCAGACATTTCAGATGGCAAAGGCAACACCGCAAATCCGGTCTTCCATACGCAACAGGCAATCTCGCAGGCACTCGACCAATGCGATGGCATCGCAATCATGGTCGGCCATCGCAACATTCTGCTCCCGATCATGAAGGAGCAGGGCAAGACCGCACCTCTCGCAAAGCGGATTCTGGAGGCCGTGCAAAAGAATGCTGGCGTCGAGCTGTTCATTCTGGGAGACGACTTCCTGATCAAGACGCCACAGACCGAATTCGAGAATCCGGACTACACCATCGCCAACCAATTTGTTGGCAAGATTCTGAACACCGCTCCATCAAGCACGAATCCACTGGCGTCCACGCCGCGTGTCATCATTCTCGAAACTTCGCCGGAGATGGATCGGTCAGAGACCATTCGTCAGGCCATTCAAGATCTGGAACGGGAAGTGAAAGTCTCTCGGGAACCGGTCCTCAAAGAAGGAGTGCCGACCCCGTTCCTCGCGGAACTGCGAATGCAGTCAGACATCCCCACGAAGGTCGTTCAGGAATTGATCAAGGAACTCCAGGCCCATGGCGTTACCCATTTCGCACTCAAAGCGGCGAATGAAGGCGAGAACCGCATCCTGATCACCTGCCCCGCCGATGTCAGTTGGCGTAAAGTCCGGACGTTGCAGGAGGAGTTCAAAGACTACAATGTCGATGTCCGCATCGCGGGGAGTGATGAACCCGTTCAAGCGGTTACAGTCGGAGAGCCGCTCGTGGCATCGGACGAACAGGCGGAGTACCGGCCCGTTCTCTCCAACCCGAAGATCACGCTTCCCAAAGTCCAGGTTCGCTTTCTCGGGCCGATGGGGATGTCAGTCGCCGTTCAAGATCAGACGGAACCGTTTCAGGTTCCATTTCGTCATAACTTTGTGCAGGGCCGGATCCATCCGCTGAAGTTCTTCAACATACCTGGACGGACGGGACTGGAATTGTTTCCGACGCTGGAGCTTCGCAGTCCGCTCACAGTCTTTGGATCCCAACAAGATGCGAGTTCCGTGAACCGCTATCTGGAGCACAACGCTCTGGCCGTGCAGATCACGGACGCCGACCTCGATCAGGCCATCGCGAACAATTTTGTGACAAAGGTCCTCTATCTCCCCAAGCCGGATGCCGGCGGGGCAATCGCCAATCAGTCGGAGATCGTCTCCGCGCGACTGGAGCCGGGTGTGGACCCCGTCGCGGAGGCGGAGAAACGGGGAACCGTCCTGGCGGTGTTGCGGATCGGGAATCGCACTCACCATCAGCCCGTCGAGCCCACAGCAGCGGAGTCCCCCATTTCCGACGGTCCGATGCCCCCCGTGCCGATGCCGGAGCCCTATGTTGAGCCGCCAATCAAGATTTCGATGACGAATCCCGAAAAGGCGGATGACCACTTGAAGAATCTTCTTGCGTCAATCGAGAAACAACATCAAGTGACGCTC